>JANMYG010000317.1:0-13100 GCA_031381865.1 Betaproteobacteria bacterium
CGGGAACGCGGCGCCCACAAGACGCCCGCTTACCTTCGGCTCAACCCCAACGGACTGATTCCGGTGCTGGTCGATGCCGACCTGGTGTTGTACGAATCCGCTGCCATTTGCCTGCACCTGAGCGACACCGCGCCGCAGGCCGGCCTCTCGCCGGTGGTCGGAACACCCGAGCGCGCGCATTGCTACAAATGGCTGGTGTGGCTGACCAATACGCTGCAGCCGGCGCTGATCAGCTATTTCTATCCAGAGCGCTGGATGAACGAGGGCAACGCGGCCGGCGCGGCCGAACTCCGGTCCCATGCACAGGCCCGCATTGGCGCGCTGCTCGATCTGCTCGATGCGGAACTGGCGCGCCATGGCGGGCCCTGGTTGCTGGGCAACAACTACTCGGTGGTCGACCCCTACTGCCTGATGTTGTGCCGCTGGACGCGCGGATTCGCTTCCGGGCCGGCGCGCGATCGGGACGTGCTGGGGCCGTACCTGCGGCGCGTGCTTGCGCGTCCGGCGGTGCAGCGTGTGTTTGCCACGGAACAACTTGCGTTGCCGTGGATCTAGCACCCGGCCTGCGGGTTGCGCCCGGAGCCGTCAGCGCGCGCTGCGCGCAAGGTAACGTTTGCGCCAGAACACGGCGATGAACGCGATACCGAAAATGGCCATGATGCCGATCGCCCACCACAGGCCAGTCTGGCGGTGGACCAGCGGCAGGTACTCGAAGTTCATGCCGAAGAAACCCGTGATCAGGTTCAGCGGCAGGAACACCGCGGTCAGGGCGGTCAGCGTGCGCATGATCTCGTTGGTGCGGTTGCCTTGCGCGTTGAAGTGCATCTGCACCGTGGTCTCGGTGCTTTGCTCGAGCCGCCGTACGTGGCGCACGACCCGATCGATGTGCTCCAGCACGTCGCGGCTGCGCACCTGGAGCAGGTCGAAGTCGCGCTGGGCGATCGCCGTGGCAGGCTTGGGCCACGTCGCCAGGGCCGCGATCCAGTCCTGCAGCGCGGTGCGCTGGTCTTCGCAAATTTCGTCCAGTCCGTGCAGCGACAGGCGCGCTTCGAGCAGCGAGACCCAGTTGTTGAAGCGGGTGCCGGGCGACAGCAGCTCCACCTGCCAATGGTCGAGCTGGCGCGTGAGTTCGCGGCGCAGTTCGAGGTACCCGTCGACGATCTGATTGACGATGCGCAGCATCAGGTCGGCAGCGCCGGCCGGCAGGCGCGTTCCGCTGCCGTGCGCCTGTTCGCTTGCGGCGACCAGCAGCTTGGCGGCATAGGCATCACGCACCGCGCAGTCGGCCGGATGGACGCTCAGCAGCACGTTGTCGAAGATGGCAAAACCGACTGGGCTCGTGTCGATACGGCGCAGTATCGGCGGACCTGAGCGTTTCACGGCCGGCCCGACGGCGGGCGCGGCTGCGCCCGACCGGGCTTGTCCGGCGGCCAGGCGCCGGAAGACCAGCACGTCGTATTGGGCCGTGTAGTCGTATCGGGAAGCCAACTGCTGGTTGAGCAGGTCACTGACATGCAGGTCCACCAGTTGTACGCCGCACAACGCCTGCAGCGCGGCTTGCACCCCGGCCTGCGCAGCTTCGAATTCCTGGCGTTCACAGGCGATCCATACAAAAGCTCCGATCGGGGCCGTGGCGGGCAAGGCGTCCGATTCGCTGACGCCGGCCGGGCTGATCTGAAACACGCGCATAGTTTCTCCGTAGGATTCACAGTTCGGTGCCCCATGACCAGCACCCGATTTGCCGGCGAATTACAGCCGGTGGCAATGCGCCGGCCGGCCGGGCGCAGCTTGCTTACTTGCGCTGCAACAGTTCGGCTGCCTCGAGGGCGAAGTAGGTCAGGACTCCGTCCGCGCCGGCGCGCTTGAAAGCCAGCAGGCTTTCCATCATGACGGCATCGTGGTCGAGCCAGCCGTTTTGCGCCGCAGCTTTGAGCATGGCGTATTCACCGCTCACCTGGTAGGCGAAAGTCGGCACCCGGAACTCGTCCTTGACGCGTCGCACGATGTCCAGGTACGGCATGCCCGGTTTGACCATCACCATGTCGGCCCCTTCGGCGATGTCCAGCGCGACCTCGCGCAAGGCCTCGTCGCTGTTGCCGGGGTCCATTTGGTACACCTTCTTGTTCGCCCTGCCAAGGTTGGCGGCAGAGCCGACCGCGTCGCGGAAAGGACCGTAGAACGCGCTCGCGTATTTGGCGCTGTAGGCCATGATGCGCGTGTGGATGAAATGGTTGGCTTCGAGCGCATGGCGGATCGCACCGATGCGACCATCCATCATGTCGCTGGGAGCGACGATGTCCACGCCGGCCTCAGCTTGAGTGAGTGCCTGCTTCACGAGAATCGCCACGGTCTCGTCGTTGAGTATGTAACCATTTTCTGCCGGGTTGGGGTCCAGCAAACCATCCTGGCCATGGCTGGTGAAGGGGTCCAGGGCGACATCGGCCATGACCCCGAGCTGCGGGCAATGTTTCTTCAACTCGCGCACCACCCTGGGCAGCAGGCCGTCGGAATTCAGTGCTTCGCGGCCGTCGGGTGTCTTCAGGGCAGGGTCGATGACCGGGAACAATGCCATCACCGGGATACCCAACTCCACGCAGCGGTGCGCCACGGGCAGCAACAAGTCCAGGCTCAGACGCTCGACTCCGGGCATCGACGCCACGGCCTCGCGCCGCCCTGTTCCATCGGTGACGAACACCGGGTAGATCAGGTCGTGCACACCGACGCGGTTTTCTCGTACCAGATCGCGCGTGTAAGCATCGCGACGCAGGCGGCGTGGCCGGCCCATGGGATAGGGAGCGTAATGTGTCATGGTGAAAATTGTGCCTGATTGGGCAGGCCAAAAACATCCGCAGGCAGACCCAAACAGGAATCGGGTTTTGATCCTGCGCCGACCCAGGATTGTCGTTGCAGCGACATGCCTCTAACAAAACCCTTGAATCGCGATTCCATCTTTGCTAGATTGCTTGTGGGCGGTTCGCCGCCCCCCGCTTTTCCTCCCTGAGCGGGGCCTTGATGTGTGACAGCAAAAAAGGCTTATCCCCCAGCCCCCGTGCTGGGGTTTTTTTTGGCGACAGTGATGACTGCGCGCCCGCTGTGTCGCCGCCAGGCATGCCCTAAACTGGTCCCATGCTTTGGGTGAAGTCTTTGCACATCGTGTTCGTGGCCAGTTGGTTCGCAGGCCTGTTCTATCTGCCACGCATATTTGTCAATCTGGCGCTGGTGCCGCCAGGCTCGGTGGCCGAGCGCGAACGGTTGTTGCTTATGGCCGCCAAGCTCCAACGCTTTACCGCCCTGCTCGCCTGGCCGGCGCTGGGATTCGGAGTCTGGCTCTGGGCCGCCTATTGGGACCTGCCGGGTTTTGGCCAGGGACCGGGAAGCGGTTGGTTTTACGCCAAGCTGGGCGTGGTTGGCCTTGTATTGGCCTACCAGCTGGCCTGCAAGGTCCTGCTGAAGCAGTTGGCGACTGGCGCCGGCATGCGGAGCCACGTGTGGTACCGGTGGTTCAACGAGGCTCCCGTCCTGCTGCTGGCAGCGGCAGTGGTGCTGGTAGTGGTCAAGCCGTTCTGAATGACGCGGCAGCTGCAAAAGACGTCCGCCTGGCCGCTGGCGCTTACTTATGTCGGCCTGATCGTCTATGCCAGCCTGTACCCGTTTGCCGATTGGCGCGACCAGGGCATCGTGCCGTGGGCATTCCTTTGGGCGCCGCTGCCACGCTACTGGACCGGCTTCGACGTGGCGGCCAACGTGCTGGGTTATATGCCGGCGGGATTCCTGCTGGCGCTGTCGGCATGGCGGACCGGTCGGGGGCGACGTGCGGTTGGGCTGGCAACACTCGTATGCGCGTTGCTGGCCCTGGCGATGGAAACGCTGCAGATCTACTTGCCAGCACGGGTTCCGTCCAATGTGGATCTGGCGCTCAATCTGGCAGGCGGGTGGACTGGTGCCGTGATTGCCAGTTGGCTTGAACGGCTGGGAGCCCTTGCCCGATGGAGCCGGGTACGGGCGCGCTGGTTTGTGCCGCAGGCGCGTGGCGCCCTGGTCTTGCTGGCGCTGTGGCCAGCGGCGCTGCTTTTTCCGGCGGCAGTGCCGCTCGGTCTGGGGCAGGTGCTCGAGCGACTCGAGACCACCCTGGCCGAAACGCTGGAAGACACGCCGTTCCTCGACTGGTTGCCGGTGCGTGAAATGGAGCTGCAGCCGCTGGTGCCCGGCGCCGAGTTCGTCTGCGTTTTGCTGGGCGCGCTGATTCCGTGCCTGTTGGCGTATTGCATCGTGCGCTCGGGTGTCCGTCGGGCCATTCTTGTGCCGCTGATCATGCTCGCCGGTATCGGCGCAACCGGCCTGTCCGCGGCGCTCAGTTACGGACCCCAACACGCCTGGGACTGGCTGCAGCCGCCGGTCCTGGTTGGCCTTGGTGCTGCGCCAGTACTGGCGATTGCATTGGCGCGGGCGCCCCGACGCGCAAGCGCCGCGCTGGCACTGATGGCCATGGGCATCTATCTGAGCTTGCTCAACCAGGCCCCGGCCGACCCGTATTTCAGCCAGACACTGCAGGCGTGGGAGCAGGGCCGTTTCATCCGCTTTCACGGGTTGGCGCAGTGGCTGGGCTGGTTGTGGCCCTATGCGGCGCTGGTGTACCTGTTGTCCCAGGTCTGGGGACAGGACGCAAAAAACTAAAATCCCTGCATGAGTGAAACCACCAAGGCCAGCGTTTCGGGCCGGAATTCGTACTACCAGCGCCACATCTTCTTCTGCCTGAACGAAAGGAAGAACGGGGAACAGTGTTGTGCCCAGCATGAGGCCCAGGCGGGCTTCGACCGATGCAAGTCGCAGATCAAGGCGGCCGGCCTGTCCGGACCGGGGCAGGTGCGCGTCAACAAGGCGGGTTGCCTGGACCGTTGTGCCGCCGGGCCGGTGGCGGTGGTCTATCCGGAGGCGGTCTGGTACACCTACCTGGATGCGCTCGACATTGACGAAATTGTCGAATCCCATCTCAAGAACGGGCAGATTGTCGAGCGGTTGCTGATTCCTCCCCATCTTGGGCGGTGACGCCGTGGCGCCCAATTTCCGGCGTGGTCAGTCCAGCATGGCGCAGCCCGTGTCGGACCCAATGGGGCGCTTGGCGTGAACGCTTCAACCCGGCGCCTGATGCTTACTGGCCCGTCCGGCGAGCTGGAACTGCTGCGAGACGAACCCGCGCTGGTAGAGGGTCGCGCGCCGCGTGGCTTGGCGGTCATCGCCCATCCCCATCCGCTGTTCGGCGGCACCATGGAGAACAAGGTGGTGCAAACCCTCGCGCGTGCGTTCGTCCAGTGCGGATGGAGCGCGGTGCGTTTCAATTTTCGCGGAGTCGGCGCAAGCGCCGGTGTCTACGACGCTGGGCGCGGCGAACTTGCGGATTTTTTGTCGGTGGTGGAGCAAAGTGCCGGCGCCGGCCGTCTGGCGCTGGCGGGCTTTTCGTTCGGCGCCTTTGTGGCAAGTCGGGCGGTGGAGGTGCTGCACGCCACACGCACGCTGGACCATGTGGTGTTGGTGGGCACCGCCGCCAGCCGCTTCGAGGTCGCGCCCGTGCCGGCCGAGTTGCACCCACGGACGCTGGTCGTGCACGGTGAACACGACGATACGGTACCGTTGACCGACGTGTTCGACTGGGCGCGACCCCAGAACCTGCCGGTTACCGTGGTGCCCGGGGCGTCCCATTTTTTTCACGGACAATTGACCCTTCTGCGCGGTCTGGTGGTTCACCACCTCAATTCGAGCCCCTGAGCGGGCGCGCGGCGGCCAATACGCCGAGCCCGCGCTGGCCGCGTACCGGCCGTGCACCGCGCACCAACCACCCTTTCCATATGAAATCCATTATTTTTGCGATAGTTGCCGCCTTGTCATTGCAGGCCGCCGCCCAGACCCCGCAGCCGCCGGAGATTGCCGCGCGCTCCTTTTTGCTGGTCGATGTCACTGCCAACCAGGTGCTGGCCGAAAAGGACGTGGATTCCGCGGTCGAACCGGCGTCCCTGACTAAACTGATGACGGCGTACCTGGTGTTCGACGCCTTGCGCAACAAGAAGGTCGACCTCGCGCAGACGTTGCCGGTCAGCGTCCGGGCCTGGAAGATGGCGGGCTCGCGCATGTTCATCGATCCCAAGATGTCGGTCCCGGTCGAAGACCTGATCAAAGGCATGATCGTGCAGTCTGGCAACGATGCGACCGTGGCCCTGGCCGAAGGCGTGGGCGGCACGGTAGAGCACTTCGTCGAGATGATGAACGATCAGGCCAAGGCCCTGGGCATGAAATCCACCGCGTACAAGAATCCGGAGGGATTGACGCAGGCAGGACACAGCACCACGGCGCGCGACCTGAGCATCCTCGCGACCCGGCTGATGCGCGACTTTCCCGAGTACGTCGGTTATTACGCGATCAAGAAGTACCGTTATGCCGGAACCCCGGCAACCAACGACAACAATCGCAACTTGCTTTTGTATCGCGACCCGTCGGTAGACGGCTTGAAGACCGGGTTCACCGATGCCGCCGGCTACTGCATGATCGCGACCGCCCGGCGCGACTTCCCGAATCTGGTGCAGCCGGGCGCGGCGCCCGGCTCTGCTGCGGCATCGGGCGGCCGGCGGCTGCTGTCGGTGGTGCTGGGTGCGGCAAGTGAAAACGCGCGCGCGAATGAATCACAAAAACTGCTGAACTGGGGATACACGGCATACGAAGCCGTCAAGTTGTTTGACGCCAACCAGCCGGTGGCCACGCCGGTGGTCTGGAAGGGCCGGGAGCCGACCCTCAAGATCGGTCGGACGCAGTCTGTGGTGGTTGCGGTGCCAACCGGCACGGCCGCCAAGATTTCGACCAAGATCGTCCGGCCCGACCCGCTGGTGGCGCCATTTTCCAAGGGGCAACCGGTCGGGACGCTCAAGGTGGTCATCGGCGAGCAGGCCCTGGCGGAAATACCACTGGTGGCGCTGGAGGAAGTGCCGCAGGCCGGCGTTCTCGGGCGCGCGTGGGATGCGGTGCGGTTGTGGATCAAATGATCCGCCCTCTGATCCAACGAGGTATTCGATATTCAAGACGCCGTTCGCCCTGAGCCTGTCGAAGGGCCCGCGAGCCCTTCGACAGGCTCAGGGCGAACCGACATCCGATTGTCATCATTTTGGGGAAGACCAATAATGCTGTCCTTGCCCGATAACACGAGGAGTTGCAGCATGTACAAGCGCCTGTTCGGTGTTGGCCTCGTTGGCGCATTCATGGCCGCCGGCGCGGCGGCAGCAGAGTTCACATTGCGTCTCATGGAGACGACCGATGTGCACATGAACCTGCTGAGTTACGACTACTACCAGGACAAGGTGACCGACCAGTACGGGTTGTCCAGGGCGATTTCGCTCATCAAGGCGGCGCGCACCGAAGTCGCCAACAGCATGTTGTTCGACAACGGTGACCTGTTGCAGGGCAATCCGATGGGTGACCTGGTGGCCAAGGTCCGGCCTCTGCAGGACGGGCAGCTGCACCCGGCCTACAAGGTCATGAACCAGCTGGCGTACGACGCCGGCAATCTGGGCAACCATGAGTTCAATTTCGGCTTGCCATTCCTGCGCCGTGCGTTGCAGGGTGCAAATTTTCCCTACGTCAACGCCAATGTGTACATCGACGACAAGGACAAGAATTCTGCCGATGCCAAGCATGCTTTCACGCCCTATGTGCTGCTCGATCGGCAATTCAAGGACGCGTCGGGTCAGCAGCACCCGATCCGGGTTGGCGTGATCGGCTTCGTGCCGCCGCAGATCATGCAGTGGGACAAGGCCAACCTGGACGGGCGGGTGATTGCGCGCGACATGGTCGACGTGGCCAGGAAATACGTGCCGGAGATGCGCGCACGCGGAGCGCAGTTGGTGGTCGCGATTGCGCATTCCGGGTTTGAAAAGGGCGAAGTTGGCCAGTTCGCCGAGAACGCCGTCTCCAGACTGGCCGAAATCCCTGGGGTGGACGCGATCCTGTTTGGTCATGCCCATGCGGAATTCCCGAGCCCGGCCTTTGCGAGCTACCCCAAGGTCGACGCCGTTCGCGGCACCATCAATGGCGTGGCGGCGGTCATGCCAGGCCGATGGGGCGACCATCTCGGGGTGATCGACCTGACCCTGGACAACCGCAGTGGCAGCTGGAGCGTGACCGGGAGCCGAGCCAGCATCCGTCCGATTTTCGACCGGGTCGGGAAGAAGTCGATCGCCGAAGCCGATCCGATGGTCGAGAAAGCAATTGGCGAGGAGCATGCGCTCACACTCGCGTATATCCGTGACAAGGTCGCCGTCAGCAGCGCGCCGATCTACAGTTATTTCGCGCTGGTCGGTGACGATCCGTCGGTGCAGATCGTGTCGAATGCACAAATCGCCTATGTCAAGCGCGCAATGCAGGGAACCGAATACGAGAAATACCCGGTGTTGTCGGCGGCGGCGCCATTCAAGTCCGGGGGGCGCCAAGGCTGGTCCTATTACACCGATATCCCGGCCGGCCCATTCGCGATCAAGCATACGGCCGACCTGTACATCTACCCGAATACGCTCAAGGCGATGTTGTTGACCGGTGCGGAAATTCAGGAGTGGCTGGAAATGTCGGCGGGTCAATTCAACCAGATCGATCCGAACGGCGCGCCGCAGCAGGATCTCATCAACAGTGCGTTTCCCTCTTTCAATTTCGACACCATCGATGGCGTGAGTTACGTACTCGACCTCACGCAACCGGCCAAATACGCGGTCAATGGCAAAGTGGCGGCCGCCACGGCCAGTCGCGTGAAAGACCTGCGCTACGACGGCGCCCCGATCAAGGCGGAGGCGAAGTTCCTGGTGGCCACCAACAACTACCGCGCGTTCGGTGGCGGGAACTTCCCCGGACTGAGTGCGGAAAAGGTGGTGTTCGATGCGCCCGAAGAGAATCGCCAAGCCCTCGTCCAGTACCTCACGCTGGTCGATGCCCTGACCCCGGGCAAGACCGTCAACCCGACTGCCGACGGGAACTGGCGCATCTTGCCGGTGCCGGGCGTGCGGCTGAGTTTCCTGTCGTCCAGCGCGGCAACCAAATACCTGTCGAACCACCCTGGAATTCGGCTGATAAGGGACAACGGTGACGGCTCGGCACTGTACGAGTTGACCCGGTAGTCGTCTGCGCGCACGTGGCCCGTGCCTGTGCGCGCCGAACTGGAACAGTGACGCTGCCAATCGACCGCTCCTCGCGCAGCGGCTGCGCGCCATGGCGGCGCCGGCGGCAATGCCGGCAATTCATGGCTGTGCCGTCGAATTGCCAGCTGCGCTTGCAGCTATAGGTCGGCGCTGATATACTAGAAGGCTTTTCGGAATTTCCGAACAGCTTGGGATTTAGTCTTAGTTAACGAGCGTTTTGGGACGTTCAACCACAAACGCTGTTGGCGTTTAGTCATTAGGAGGCTTAGGTGCCAACCATCAACCAGCTAGTTCGTCAGGGGCGCGAGGTCGAAACGATCAAGTCGAAGAGCCCGGCGATGCAAAATTCTCCTCAGCGCAGAGGTGTGTGCACGCGCGTCTACACGACCACGCCCAAAAAGCCCAATTCCGCCCTGCGCAAAGTCGCCAAGGTGCGTCTGACCAATGGCTTCGAGGTAATTTCCTATATCGGCGGCGAAGGGCACAACCTGCAGGAACACTCGGTGGTTCTGGTTCGTGGTGGCCGTGTCAAGGATCTGCCGGGTGTTCGGTACCACATTGTTCGTGGTTCGCTCGATTTGCAAGGTGTCAAAGACCGCAAGCAGTCGCGTTCCAAGTACGGAGCGAAGCGTCCCAAGAAAGCCTGATTGGCTTGATGGACCGGGTCGGGCAATGGCGCTCGACTCTTGGGGCTGGGTGCAATCCGGTCCGATATTTCCTGAGCAGTGTTTTGACGGACGCGGCCAGGTGAAATGGCCCGACGCCCGGAATCGTCCGGGTGGGTCAAGTAAGTGAGGGTTTCGATAACCCTCGAGGCGTCTCGCAAGGCCGCCAACTGAAGAAAATGAGGTGAAACATGCCACGTCGTCGCGAAGTCCCCAAGCGCGAAATTCTGCCAGACCCCAAATTCGGCAATGTCGAATTGTCCAAGTTCATGAACGTGATCATGGAAGGCGGCAAGAAGGCGGTTGCGGAGCGCATCATTTATGGCGCGCTGGAGCAGATTGAAAAGAAGAACCCCGGCAAGGATCCGGTCGAGGCCTTCACGATGGCCATCAACAACGTCAAGCCAATGGTCGAAGTGAAGTCCCGCCGGGTGGGCGGCGCGAATTACCAGGTGCCTGTCGAGGTGCGTCCGGTGCGCCGCCTGGCGCTGTCGATGCGTTGGATCAAGGAAGCGGCCCGCAAGCGCGGCGAGAAGTCGATGGCGCTGCGCCTGGCCAACGAGTTGATGGAAGCCACCGAGGGTCGGGGCGGCGCGATGAAAAAGCGCGACGAGGTGCACCGCATGGCCGAAGCCAACAAGGCGTTCTCGCACTTCCGCTTCTAAGCGACGGTCGGGGCGGCCGGTTTGGAGCCTGGGGTGTCGGATCCGGATTGCGGAGTCGGCGCGACCCGGGGCCTGAATCGCCGATTTGCCTCTGGCCCCTGTCGCAGGCACCGCTGGCCAGGCCGCATCTCTGCCGCCGACTGGCTCGGGACGGCCCGGGCGGCATGGCAATTTGAATTTATCGAGCAACTAAGGATTGATCATGGCTCGCGTTACTCCTATCGAACGCTATCGCAATATTGGTATTTCGGCGCATATTGACGCCGGCAAGACCACTACCACGGAGCGCATTCTGTTTTACACCGGTGTCAATCACAAGATTGGCGAGGTGCACGACGGCGCCGCGACGATGGACTGGATGGAGCAGGAGCAGGAGCGTGGCATCACGATCACATCGGCTGCCACGACGTGCTTCTGGAAAGGCATGGACACCTCCCTGCTGGAGCACCGGATCAACATCATTGATACCCCGGGCCACGTGGATTTCACCATCGAGGTGGAGCGGTCGATGCGTGTTCTCGACGGCGCCTGCATGGTGTACTGCGCCGTCGGTGGCGTTCAGCCCCAATCCGAGACGGTCTGGCGCCAGGCCAACAAGTACAAGGTGCCGCGTCTGGCATTCGTGAACAAGATGGACCGTACCGGTGCCAACTTCTTCAAGGTCTACGACCAGATGAAGTTGCGCCTCAAGGCCAATCCGGTGCCCATCGTCATTCCGATCGGCGCCGAAGAGAACTTCACCGGGGTCGTCGACCTGATCAAGATGAAGGCCATCATCTGGGATGAGGCGACCCAGGGCATGAAGTTCGAATACCGTGAAATCCCGCCAGAACTCCTGGCATTGGCCAAGGAGTGGCGCGAGAAGATGGTCGAGGCGGCTGCGGAGGCCACCGAAGAGTTCATGAACAAGTACCTCGAAGAAGGTGACTTGAGCGAAGACGAAATCAAGCTCGGCATCCGTATGCGTACGATTGCCAGCGAAATTCAGCCCATGTTGTGTGGCACCGCCTTCAAGAACAAAGGTGTGCAACGCATGCTTGATGCTGTGATCGAGTTCATGCCTTCGCCGATCGACATTCCGCCAGTCAAGGGCATGGATGAAGACGAGGTCCCGGTGACCCGCAGGGCCGACGACAGTGAAAAATTCTCGGCGCTGGCCTTCAAGCTGATGACTGATCCGTTTGTCGGGCAGTTGACGTTTGTGCGGGTTTACTCGGGAGTCCTGCAAAAGGGCGACAGCGTCTACAACCCGATACGGGGCAAGAAGGAACGCATTGGCCGGATTGTGCAGATGCACGCCAACAACCGGCAGGAAGTCAGCGAAATTCGGGCGGGCGACATTGCTGCGTGTGTGGGCCTGAAGGATGTCACTACCGGCGAGACCTTGTGTGATCCTTCCGCGATCGTGTTGTTGGAGCGGATGATCTTCCCGGAACCGGTGATCACGCAGGCTGTGGAGCCCAAGACCAAGGTCGACCAGGAAAAGATGGGTATTGCCTTGCAGCGGTTGGCGCAGGAAGACCCGTCCTTCCGGGTCAAGACCGACGAGGAGTCCGGACAAACGCTGATCGCGGGAATGGGCGAACTCCACCTTGAGATCATCGTCGACCGGATGAAGCGCGAATTCGGTGTGGAAGCCAACGTCGGCAAGCCCCAGGTGGCCTACCGCGAAACCATCCGCAAGACAGTGGAGGATTCAGAGGGGAAATTTGTACGCCAGTCGGGCGGCAAGGGCCAGTACGGCCACGTTGTCCTCAAGATCGAACCCAACGAGGCCGGCAAGGGCTTTGAATTCGTCGACGCCATCAAGGGCGGCGTGGTGCCGAGCGAGTAAATTCCCGCGGTGGAAAAGGGCGTCATCGAGGCCTTGAACACCGGGGTGCTGGCTGGTTATCCGGTAGTGGACGTCAAGGTCACGCTGCACTTCGGCTCCTACCACGACGTGGACTCGAATGAAAATGCGTTCAAGATGGCTGCGATCTTCGGTTTCAAGGACGGCTGCCGCAAGGCCAGCCCGGTCATCCTGGAGCCGATGATGGCCGTTGAGGTCGAGACACCAGAGGATTACGCTGGCAATGTGATGGGCGACTTGGCGTCGCGCCGCGGCATGGTGCAGGGAATGGAAGACATGGTCGGCGGCGGCAAAGCCATCAAGGCGGAAGTGCCGCTGTCCGAGATGTTTGGTTATTCCACCACGCTGCGTTCGATGTCGCAGGGGCGCGCCACCTACACGATGGAGTTCAAGCACTACAGCGAAGCCCCGCGCAACGTGTCGGAAGCCATCATGGCAGCCCGCGCCAAGTAACAGTGAATTTCCTGGCCGCGGCGCAGTGCGAGCAGTCGCCCTGCGGCGCTGCCGGAACCCTGTCTTCGACCTATGCCCTCTCGTGTCAGTGCGAGCAGATATCCAGGCTGGGTCGGAAACATTAAACCGTAATCACTGACATTGCTCTTTGGAGAATTGAAAATGGGAAAAGAAAAATTTGCACGCACCAAGCCGCACGTGAACGTGGGCACGATCGGGCACGTGGACCACGGCAAGACGACCTTGACGGCGGCCATCACGATCGTTTTGGCGGCCAAGTTTGGCGGCGAAGCCAAGGGAT
>JANMYG010000352.1:0-2029 GCA_031381865.1 Betaproteobacteria bacterium
GGCACCGTGTTCTCGGGCAACATCACGCCCGACCTGGCCACCGGCATCGGAAACTGGACGCCGGCGCAGTTCTGGCGCGCCATGCACCATGGCCGCTCGGCAGACGGCCGCCTGCTGGTGCCGGCGTTTCCATACGACAGCATGACGCTGGTCAGCCGGGAAGACACGGACGCGCTATTTGCCCATTTGCAGGCGCAGCCGCCGGTGCCGCGACAAAACACGGCCCACCGCCTGCGCTGGCCTTTCAACACCCAGGCGGCGCTGGCCGTCTGGCGCGCGTTGTACTTCAGGCCGGCTGCATTCCAGCCCGATGCCGGCCGTGACGCGTCATGGAACCGGGGCGCCTACCTGGTGCAGGGGCTGGGCCACTGCAATGCCTGCCACACCACGCGTGATGCCCTCGGTGGCGCCGACGCGCGCCGCGCGCTGGCGGGCGGGCCGATACCGATGCAGAACTGGTACGCACCTTCGCTGCTGCTCGCCAGCGAGGCCGGCGTCGCCGACTGGGAGCCGGCGCAGATCGTGCGCCTGCTGCAGACCGGCGTATCGGCACATGCGTCGGCCACCGGCCCGATGGCCGAAGTGGTGCTGCACAGTACCCAGTACCTGTCCGACGCGGACCTCGGCGCGATGGCGCAGTTCCTGAAGTCACTTGCCCCCGCAGGCTTGCCTGGCGCCGCGGCGGTGCCGGCGGCGCGCACCGCTGGGACAGCGCAGGCCGGTGTGGCAGCGCAAGCCGCTGGGACAGCGCAGGCCGGTGCGGCAGCGCGAGCCGGTGCGACAGCGCAAGCCGGCGCCAAGCTGTACGAGAAGCACTGCGTACAGTGCCACGGTGAACAGGGCGAAGGTGTGGCCGGCGCGTACCCCGCCTTGGCCGGCAACCGGGCGGTGTCGATGGCCAATTCGACGAATCTGGTCCAGATCGTGCTGCACGGCGGTTTTGCGCCCGCGACCCGGGGCAACCCACGGCCATTCGGCATGCCGCCGTACCAGGTTGTGCTGGGCGACGCCGAGGTTGCCGCGGTGCTGAGCCATATCCGCGGCAGCTGGGGCAACCATGCCGGCGATGTGTCCGAATTCGAGGTGACCCGTTACCGTGCCGCCGCAGTGCGTTAAGGTCAGGCAACTTTTAGCAGGAGCAGCCCCTATGTCCCACCGCCTTTTGCCACTCGACGAGCGGCTTTACCAGTATCTGGTGGCCCATTCGGTGCGTGAGCACCCGGCCCAGACCGCGCTGCGCGCCGCTACCCGTTCCCATGCCCATGCCGGCATGCAGATCGGGCCGGACCAGGGCCAATTGTTGGCCCTGCTGGTGCGGCTGGTCGGCGCACGCCGGGTGATCGAAGTAGGAGTATTCACCGGCTACAGCGCGTTGACCGTGGCGCTGGCACTGCCCGCCGACGGCCGGTTGCTGGCCTGCGACATCAGCGCCGAGTTCACGGCCGTCGGGCGGCCGTTCTGGGAGCAGGCTGGCGTGGCCCACAAGATCGAGCTACGGCTCGCGCCCGCAATACAGACCCTGGACGCCTGCCTGGCCGCAGGGGAGGCTGGCCAGTACGATTTCGCATTCATCGACGCCGACAAATCGGGCTACGACGCCTATTTCGAGCGTTGCCTTGCCCTGCTGCGACCGGGAGGCCTGATCGCGATCGACAACGTGTTGTGGTCCGGCGCCGTGGCTCAGGCTGCGACCGACGCCGACACTCTCGCGTTGCAGGCCCTCAATGACAAGTTGTACCGCGACGCGCGCATCGACATCGCCATGCTGCCGGTCGGCGACGGGCTCACGCTGGCGCTCAAGCGCTAGCGGCTCGTAACGGTCGGACCACTTGCCGGCGATTTGAAGGATTCAGCCCAGAAGCGGTAGTTGACCGCTTCTAGGTTCAGTCTGCGGGCCGGCCGGCGCACCTGCTCAGACCTGGTCGCGCCAGCGGCTCAACAGGAAATTGGGCAACAGCGGGCGCACGGTACGCCAGGTGCGCCATGCCAACAGCCCGCGCTGGGACCACCGCAACACGGTGCCGGGCTT
>JANMYG010000322.1:0-6439 GCA_031381865.1 Betaproteobacteria bacterium
CTTGGCGAGGGCCTCGGAGCTCGGCGCCGAGGGGGCTGATTTCCCCAGCGGCGCCGCGTCGGGAAATTGCGCTTCGTGGGTGGTCGTCGTTTTCCACGGCCCGATCGCGTTCATGCGGATGCGGTCGCCCAGCAGCGCGCCGCCGCTCTTGCGCCGCGACGGGTCGATGCTGATCACGGCCACGCGCAACCGGTCGCCCTGGTCCAGCCGCAGGCGGCGGATCAGTTCGTCCGTCAGCGAAGACTTGCCGGCGCCACCGGTGCCGGTGATGCCCAGCACCGGCACCTTGATGGCCGCCGCGCGCGACCGTATGACGTCGACCAGCGCCGTAAAATCCGCGCCCGGCGCCGCTTTGCGCTCGCCGCCCGCGTTCTCGTTCTCCAGCGCCGTGATGAGTTGCGCCAGTGCGCGCCAGTGCATCTCGCCGTGACCCTGGATCGCGGCCACGTCGGTCGGGGCGAAGCCGGTCAGGTCCTTGTCGCAGCGCATCACCATCTCGCCGATCATTCCGGCCAGGCCCATCTTCTGGCCGTCCTCGGGACTGAAGATGCGCGCCACGCCATAAGCGTGGAGTTCACGGATCTCGGGCGGAACGATCACGCCGCCGCCGCCGCCAAACACCTGGATGTGCGCGCCGCCGCGGGCCCTGAGCAGGTCCACCATGTACTTGAAGTACTCGACATGGCCGCCCTGGTAGGAACTGATCGCGATGCCCTGCACGTCTTCCTGCAGGGCCGCGGTCACCACCTCGTCCACGCTGCGGTTGTGTCCCAGGTGGATCACCTCGGCGCCCATTCCCTGCAGGATGCGCCGCATGATGTTGATCGCGGCGTCATGACCGTCGAACAGGCTGGCGGCGGTCACGAAGCGGACCTTGTGCACCGGCCGGTAGTTGCTCAGGGCCTTGTATTCGCCTGACAAGTCGGTCATGGGATTCTCCTGGAGGTGGATGGGCACACGCCCCCATGCACGGGAGCAAGGCTGGAGTTTACGTTTACGTAAACGTAAACGTCAACTGTAAACGATTTGCGGCAATCGCGTGTGCGCGGCCGGCAGGCTGGCCCGGCATCAGACCTTTCGCGCCAGCCACATGCCGGGCAACATCGCCAGCACGAAGATGGCGGTATCGATCTGGCCGGTGAACAACAAGGCCAGCGCCGATTCCGGGCAGTAACCGCTCAAGCCCCATCCGAGCCCGAACAATACCGCGCCGGCCAACACGCGCGTGTCGACCGACTCGCGCGCCGGCAGGTGGAAGACAGGTGCAAACCAGGGCCGCACACTGGCATACGGCGTGGCGCTGAAGCCGATCAACGCAATCACCACCGCGCCGGCGAACACGACACCGACCGTCGGGTCCCACGACCCCGGAAAAACCCCGACGAACAGCTCCTTGATATCCAGAAACGCGAGCACCGTGTCCGGCTGGGTCAGTCCGGACAGGACCAGGCCGGCCGCGAAGACAAGCCCCGCAGCGAACGCCACCATCGATTCGGCGCGCGGGCTGGTCGGCGCCCAGGTGCCATGCGTCTGGTCCAGGTCAACAGCGGTTGTGGTGGTGTGCATGACGGCCGGCCTTTGTAATCAATCCATGGCGCGCCGCTTACTTGCGCAGCAGCCACTCAAGGCCTTCGAACACCAGCGTGACCCACCACTTCGCGGGTGGCAGGTGGGAGGTGACCAGCACCGTGGTCACAGCGGTGCCACCGAAGACCACCACCGCGGCCAGGGAGCGCTTGGAGCGCCGGCCCAGGCCGCAGACCCCATGGCCGCTAGTGCAGCCCGATCCCAGGACCGTGCCGAAACCGACCAGAAGACCGGCCGGGACCAGCATGGCGGCAGAGCGCAGCTCGATGCGCGGGACACCCAGCACATAGGTGAACAGGGCGCCGCCGCCGGCCAGCCCGGCCAGAAACGCCCAGCGCCACGGCGACGACTGCGCGCGCGTCGTCAGCACGCCAGCGGTGATGACGCTGACGGCGCCGATGCGGCCGGTGCCGGCAAGCAGGACCCAGGTCGCCAGACCGATCAGAATGCCGCCCTGCAGGGCTTGCGTGTATTCGCCCACAACCGCCTCCTGAAGTCCTAAACTACCCCGAGCATACCCCGACCCAACCACGGTAATGGAGTCCCCATGCGACCAATACAGCTGTTCGACCCGGCCTCGTGCACCTACACCTACATCCTGTTCGATGAAGCGACGCGCGACGCCCTGATCATCGATCCGGTCGACGAGCAGGTCGAACGCGACCTGGCGACCTTGCGCGAGTACGGCCTGAAGCTGGCCTGGACGGTCGAGACCCATGCCCATGCCGACCACATCACCAGCGCCGCCCTGCTGGCCGAACATGCCGGCGCGCGTACGGCCGCGCCGCAGGGCTGCGATATCCGCACCGCCGCGGTACAACTCAAGAACGACGACGTGCTGAAGTTCGGCGGCGAGAGCATCCGGGCGCTGCATACGCCGGGCCACACGGCCGGAAGCATGAGTTTCATGTGGCGCGACCATGTGTTCACGGGTGATGCGCTGCTGATCGGCGGCTGTGGCCGCACCGACTTCCAGTCCGGCGACGCCCGTGCGCTGTACCGCAGCATCACGCAGGTGCTGTTCGCCTTGCCCGAGCACACCACGGTCTGGCCGGCGCACGACTATCAGGGCCGCACGCATTCGACCATCGGCGCCGAGAAGGCCGGCAATGCGCGCGTCGCGGGCAAGACCGAGGCGCAGTTTGTCGCCATCATGGACGGGCTCCACCTGCCGCGTCCGAAACGCATGGACGAGGCGGTGCCGGCCAACCTGAGCTCCGGCATACGCCACGACGCCGGCGACCATGCTGCACCTGCGGGCGCGATCACGTCGCAGCCGCAGGTGCACCCGGCATCGGGCTATGCGGGTGACGTGCCGCCGCAGCTCGCGTTCCAGTGGTTGCAGTCCGGTGCCGCGGTGCTGGTCGACGTTCGCACCGACGCCGAGCGGGAATGGGTCGGGTTCATTCCCGACGCCGTGCCTGTGGCCTGGAAACAATGGCCCGGCATGGCGATGAACCCGCAATTCGACCAGGCACTGAAGGCGGCGGTGCCGGCCGGCAAGAAGGTGGTCTTGTTGTGCCGCAGCGGCGTGCGCTCGATCGCCGCAGCCAGACGAGCCACCGAGCTCGGCCTGGAGGCGTACAACATCCTGGAAGGCTTCGAGGGCAACCCGGACGACATGGCGCACCGCGGCAAGGCCGGCGGCTGGCGCATGCGCGGCCTGCCTTGGCGCCAGAACTGAGCAGTGGTGCGTCGTGCCGCGGTACCCGCCGGACTCGGCCCAGCGCTGCGCGCCCTGCGGTGGTACGGCGGCGCAGCCCGACCCGTACCAATAGACTGAATCCGTGCAATTTCCGTTCAATTCACTGCCACTCGTCTGCCCCTTGCCAGCGATCACACGCTCTCAGGCCTCCAGGCGCGCTGGCACAGGAATCTTCATTGGCGCTCGGCATGGTCAGACGCAACAGCCCCAGCGCCCGCATCCCACTCAAAGGCGACCATGACCACGAGCCCCACCGACCTTGCCGACTGCACCGCCACCGAGCTGGCACGACTCTACCGCGCCGGGGCGGCGTCGCCGGTGGAGGCGACGCGCGCGGTGTTCGCACGCATCGACCGACTGGACCACGCGCTCAACGCCTTCGTCTGCCTGGACCGGGCCGTGGCGGCCGACGCAGCGCGGGACAGCCAGCAGCGCTGGACCCTGGGCGAGCCGCTCGGGCCGCTGGACGGTGTGCCGGTATCGATCAAGGACCTGATCCTGACCAAGGGGCTGCCGACCCTGCGCGGCAGCCACACGATCGACGCCAGCGCGGTCTGGGACGTGGACGCGCCCGCCACGGCGCGGCTGCGCGAGGCGGGCGCGGTGATTCTGGGCAAGACCACCACGCCCGAGTTCGGCTGCAAAGGCGAGACCAACTCGCCGCGCAGCGGTATCACCCGCAATCCCTGGAACCCGCACAAGACCGCCGGTGGATCTTCGGGCGGCGCGGCAGCAGCGGTGGCCAGCGGCATGGGGCCGATCGCGATCGGCACCGACGGCGCCGGCTCGGTGCGCATTCCGGCCGCGTTTTGCGGATGTTTCGGGCTCAAGCCGAGTTTCGGCCGAGTTCCCGCCTACCCGCTTTCCCCCTTCGGTTCGGTGGCCCACCTCGGACCGCTCACGCTGGACGTGCGCGACGCGGCGACCGCGATGAACGTGCTCAAGCGCCCCGATGCGCGCGACTGGACATCGCTGCCATTCGACGCCAGCGATTACAGCGCCGGGCTCGACGACGGCGTGCGCGGCCTGCGCGTCGCTTACTCGCCGACGCTGGGTTACGCCCGCAACGTGGACCGGGAAGTGGCGGCGGCCGTCGATGCCGCGGTGCGCGTCATGGAAACGCTCGGCGCCCGGGTCGAACTGCGCGACCCCGGCTTCGAAGACCCGCTGGAAATCTGCACCAGCCTGTGGTTCGTCGGCACGTGGACGGTGTGGAACACGCTGACCCCGGCCCAAAAGGCCGTGACCGACCCCGACTTCCGCGCGCAGGCGGCCCTGGGCGCGCGCTTCAGCGCGCTGGAGGTGCAGAACCTGTTCCTGCGCCGTGGCGCGCTCGGCTCGCAGATGCGCCAGTTCATGCAGCACTACGACCTGATCGCCACGCCGGCGGTTGCGGTGCCGGCTTTCGACGCGCTGGCGGCAGGGCATGGCCCGATGGACCCGCAGGCGATGCTGGGCTGGACGCCGTTCAGCTACCCGTTCAACCTGACCCAACAACCGGCCTGCACGATCGCCTGCGGATTGACCGGCGAGCGCCTGCCGATCGGCCTGCAGCTGGTGGGGCCGATGTTCGGCGATGCGCTGGTATTGCGGGCCGCGCGCGCACTGGAGCAGGTGCTGCCGCGCGCCCGCCCCGGATCCAGATAATTGCCACCAGGAACACACCACCATGAGCTTTCTCGCGCTCGATATCGGCAATACACGGCTCAAGTGGGCCCAATACGAGGCGGCGCGTCCCGGCGCGCAGTTGCTGGCCCACGGTGCCGAGTTCCTCGAGAACATCGACAAACTGGCCGACGGTCCCTGGGCCGCGCTGGCGCCGCCGACCGCCATGCTCGGCTGCGTCGTCGCCGGGGACGCGGTCAAGCGGCGCGTAGAGGAACAAATGGAGTTGTGGGACGTCCCGGCCCAGTGGGTGGTGGCGAACGAGGCGGAAGCCGGCCTGACCAACGGCTACGACTTCCCGACCCGCCTTGGCGCCGACCGCTGGGTGGCGATGATCGGCGCCTGGCACCGGATGTTGTCGCAGGGCGCCCCCCGGCCGACCGTGGTCGCGATGGTGGGTACCGCCGTGACGGTCGAGGCCATCGACGCGAGCGGACGCTTCCTCGGCGGGCTGATCCTTCCCGGACACGGCATCATGCTGCGGGCGCTGGAATCCGGCACCGCCGGACTGCATGTGCCCACTGGCGAAGTGCGTGATTTCCCCACCAACACCAGCGATGCGCTGACCAGCGGTGGCACCTATGCCATCGCCGGCGCGATGGAGCGCATGGTGCAGCACCTGCGCAGCCACGCCGGCACCGAACCCAAATGTTTCATGACCGGCGGCGCGGGCTGGAAGATGGCCCCGAGCCTGTCGGTGCCGTTCGAACTGGTCGACAACCTGATATTCGACGGCCTGCTCGAGATGGCCAGGACGCGCTTCGCACTGCTGCGCATCTGAGCGCGCCGCGGGATTGCGCCGCTCAGGCCCGCGCCAGCCCGTCGACGGCCTGGAACATGGCCTGGCGGGCCTGGCTGATGATCTGGCCGCGCCAGGCATCGGTGTCCACGTAAAACGCGTCCATCATCTGCTGGCGGATGGCGGCGGCCTGCGCGGGGCTCGCCTCGGGGTGGTTGTGCAACCAATGCTCGGCGCGCAGTGCCTCGATCATCTGGGGCAGCGGCAAGGTGCCGTACTCCATCGCAATCGCCGTGTACTCGGCTTGCGGACACTCTTCGTAGACCGAACTCCAGAGCAGCCCGGTCAGGGCTGCCGAGGTCGACGAACCGTCGTAGAACGACGTGATCGGTGTGGCGCCGCCGCCTGACCACCACTGCCGCGCCCGGCGCAGCGCGTCGGGGTCGTTCTTGCAGGCAAAGATGCGCTCGCCCAACCCACTCGGCCCCAGGCCGGTGTGCAGGTCGATCCAGCCGATGCGCCTGGCCCGGCGCGCGTGCTGGCGCAGCACCGTGCGCAGCGTCAGGTTGCTCCAGGTGGGCTTTGTACCGCCAAAGAACAGCCCGTCGGGAAACTCGTGTTGCCCGCCGCTCACGGCGGCCTGGAAACGCGCCATGCCGTGTTCCTGCACATAACGCCCGATGGCGGCGACGTTGTCCGCGTCCGGCGGCCAGTGTGCGGGCAACAGCAGTGCGTGCAGGTCG
>JANMYG010000344.1:0-2667 GCA_031381865.1 Betaproteobacteria bacterium
CCTGCCCAAGCTCTATCCGATAAGTTTTGCCGGGCAGTCCGACACCGCCACCTTCGACAACTGCCTGGAACTGCTGACGATGGCCGGATACCCGATCGGCCAGGCGGTCATGATGATGATCCCGGAACCCTGGGAGCAGCACACCACGATGGACGAGCGCCGCAAGGCCTTCTACGAATACCACGCCGCGATGCTCGAGCCCTGGGACGGCCCGGCATCGATCGTTTTCACCGACGGCCGGCAGATCGGCGCGACCCTCGACCGCAACGGCCTGCGGCCGTCGCGTTACTGCATCACCGACGACGACCTGGTGATCATGGCGTCCGAGTCCGGCGTGTTGCCGGTGCCAGAAAACCGGATCGTGCGCAAGTGGCGACTGCAACCGGGAAAGATGTTCCTGATCGATCTCGAGCAGGGCCGCATGATCGACGATGAGGAACTGAAATCCAACCTCGCCAACGCGAAGCCCTACAAGCAGTGGATCGAGAATCTGCGCATCAAACTCGACGATGTCAGCAGCGCCGAACCGTCGGCAAGGCCGCGCGCAAGCGACGGCGTGCCTGGCGCCGTACAGGCCGGCGTAGCCACGCCGGCAACACCGGCGCCCTCATTGCTGGATCGCCAGCAGGCCTTCGGTTACACCCAGGAAGACATCAAGTTCCTCATGGCCCCGATGGCGCAGGCCGGCGAAGAAGGCATTGGCTCGATGGGCAACGACAGCCCGCTGGCCGTCCTGTCCGACAAGGACAAGCCGTTGTACAACTACTTCAAGCAGTTGTTTGCACAGGTCACGAATCCGCCGATCGATCCGATCCGGGAGTCGATCGTGATGTCGCTGGTGTCCTTCATCGGGCCCAAGCCCAACCTGCTCGACATCAACCAGGTCAACCCGCCGATGCGGCTGGAAGTCGCGCAGCCGATCCTGGGTTTTGCCGACATGGCGAAGCTGCACCATATCGACCGGCACACGCACGGCAAGTTCCGCAGCTATACGCTCGACATCACCTACCCGCTGGCGTGGGGCCACGAAGGTGTGGAAGCCAAACTGGCGTCCCTGTGTGCGGAGGCGGTGGACGCCATACGCGGCGGCAAGAACATCCTCATCATCAGCGACCGGGCGGTCAGCGCGACGCAGTTGGCGATCCCGGCGCTGCTGGCCCTGAGTGCGGTGCACCAGCACCTGGTGCGCGAAGGGCTGCGCACCACGGCGGGCCTGGTGGTCGAGACCGGAAGCGCGCGCGAAGTGCACCATTTCGCTGCGCTGGCCGGATATGGCGCCGAAGCGGTGCATCCCTACCTCGCGCTGGAGTCACTGGTCGACATTTACGGGCGCCTGCCGGGTGAGCTCGGTGCCGACAAGGCGATCTACAACTACGGCAAGGCGATTGGCAAGGGGCTGTCCAAGGTCATGTCGAAGATGGGCGTGTCGACCTACATGAGTTACTGCGGCGCGCAGCTGTTCGAGGCGATCGGCATCAATGGCGAGACCATCGAGAAGTACTTCACCGGCACGCCAAGCCGGGTCGAGGGCATCGGGGTGTTCGAGATCGCCGAAGAGGCGATCCGCATGCACAAGGCCGCCTTCAGCTCCGACCCGGTGCTCGCGGGCATGCTCGATGCCGGTGGTGAATACGCCTGGCGCGTGCGCGGCGAGGAACACATGTGGACGCCCGACGCCATTGCCAAACTGCAGCACAGCACCCGTGCCAACAGCTGGAACACGTACAAGGAGTTCGCGCAGCTGATCAACGACCAGTCGCGCCGGCACATGACACTGCGTGGCCTGTTCGAGTTCAAGATCGATCCGGCGCGTGCGATTGCGGTGGACGAAGTCGAACCGGCCAGCGAGATCGTCAAGCGCTTCGCCACCGGCGCCATGTCGCTGGGGTCGATTTCGACCGAGGCCCACGCCACGCTGGCCGTGGCGATGAACCGCATGGGCGGAAAAAGCAATACCGGCGAGGGCGGGGAAGACCCGGCACGGTACCGTCAGGAGCTCAAGGGCATCCCGATAACCCAGGGCCAGACCATGGGCGATGTGATGGGGCACGACGTGGTCGAGGTCGATTACCCGCTCAACGCGGGTGACTCGCTGCGCTCGCGCATCAAGCAGGTGGCCTCGGGTCGTTTTGGGGTGACGGCCGAGTACCTCAACAGTGCGGACCAGATCCAGATCAAGATGGCCCAAGGGGCCAAGCCGGGCGAGGGCGGCCAGTTGCCTGGAACCAAGGTGTCCGAGTACATCGGGCGCCTGCGTTATTCGGTGCCGGGCGTCGGCCTGATTTCTCCGCCGCCGCACCACGACATCTATTCGATCGAGGACCTGGCGCAATTGATCCACGACCTGAAGAACGTCGCTCCGCATGCGAGCATCAGCGTCAAGCTGGTGAGCGAGATCGGGGTCGGCACCATCGCCGCCGGTGTGGCCAAGTGCAAGAGCGACCACGTGGTGATTGCCGGCCACGACGGCGGCACCGGAGCCTCGCCCTGGTCGTCCATCAAGCATGCGGGCAGCCCCTGGGAGATCGGACTGGCCGAGACCCAGCAGACCCTGGTGCTCAACCGCCTGCGCGGCCGCATCCGTGTGCAGGCCGATGGCCAGATGAAGACCGGCCGCGACGTGGCGATCGGCGCCCTGCTGGGTGCCGACGAGTTCGGCTTTGCGAC
>JANMYG010000358.1:0-2173 GCA_031381865.1 Betaproteobacteria bacterium
CCAAGCGACCGAGTGGCCCGCTCGGTGTCGGCGCCGCACGGATGCGCCACGCGCGCTGGTACAGCCCCACTTTCTGTGCGTCGACAATTTTGTGTCGACAATTGTGTCGACATTTTTCGACCGATGCGCATAATCGCTGTCAACACTCTATTCAACGGACCATCCCAGGCGACGCTACCCGATCGGAATCCATGGACGAACCCATTCGGCTCGGTGTCTTGACGCCGTCCTCCAACACCGCACTCGAGCCCTTGATGAGTGCGCTGGCCGCAACGTTGCCGCTGTGCAGTGCGCATTTCTCGCGTTTCAAGGTCACCGAGATCTCCTTGTCGGAGCAGGCGCTCGGTCAGTTCGACGATGGCCCTATCCTCACGGCAGCCGAATTGCTGGCGGACGCCAGGGTCGACGTGATTGGGTGGAGCGGCACCGCGGCCGGCTGGCTGGGGTTTGACCGCGACCTGCGTCTGGTCGAACGCATCCATGAACGCACCGGCATCCGTGCGACCACCGCCGTGCTGGCGCTCAACGAATTGATGGCCTTGCGCGACATCACTCGGATGGCGCTGATCACGCCGTATACCACCGATGTACAGCAGCGCATCGTGGACAACTACCGCGCCCATGGCATCGGCGTGGTGGCCGAGCGCCATCTGGGCATCAGTGTCAATCACGACTTCGCGCAGGTCGAGCCGGCACGACTCGAGGCCATGATGGCGGAAGTCAGCGGCTGTGCGCCGCAGGCGATCACGACCTTTTGCACCAATCTGCGCGCTGCCGATATGGCGCCGCGGATCGAAGCGCGCTGGGGCATTCCCCTGCTCGATACGGTCAGCACCACCATGTGGGGCATGTTGCGCGCGATCGGACGCGACCCGCGCGCCATACGGGGCTGGGGACAGCTGTTCGAATGGGCCTGACGGGCATGGACAAACAACCGCCTGCCAGCGTGCGCAAGCGTTCGTCCGGCCATAGGCCGGCCACGGCAAGCGGTCACACCGGGGACGCGTCGGCGCGCACCAGGGCCAGAGTTAGGGCCAACCAGCCGGACCAGGCGACGGCGACGGCCCGCCTGGCCCACGAAAACGTCAACGACGCGATCTACGAGCGCATTTATTGCGCGATCCTCGAGCACCGGCTGCCACCCGGGACCAAGCTGGTCGAGGAGCGGCTGGCAGAGATCTTCGAAGTCAGCCGTGCCCGCGTGCGCGACGTGCTCAACCGCATGGCGCATGAACAGATCGTCAATCTGTACCCGCAGCGAGGCGCCTTTGTGGCCAAACCCTCGATCGAACAGGCCCAGGACGTGTTCGAGGCGCGGCGTCTGATCGAGCCTGCATTGTTGCGCCGGCTGATCGCCACGCTGACGCCCGAACGTGTCGCGCGGCTGCGCCAGCACCATGAACTCGAAGTCGACGCGCGGCGCCGCAGCGACAAACGCGCCATGGTGCGCCTGTCGGGCGAGTTCCACACCTTGCTGGCCGAACTCGCGGGCAACTCGGCATTGGCGCGCAGCATGCATGAATTGGCGTCGCTGACCTGCCTGATCATCTTCCTGTACGACGCGCCAACCGCATCCACCTGTCTGGCGGACGAACACTGCCAGATCATCGACGCGATCTCCCATCGCGACGTGGCGCGGGCAGAAAAATTGATGATCGGCCATCTGCGCCATATAGAAGGCAGTCTCAAGCTCGACGCGTCGTCCGACGAAGTCGACCTCGAACAGATATTCCGGACATGACGCGGCACACCCGCCGCGCCTTGCCTTCGTCATCATTTTCCCGCGCAACTATCTTTTGACGTACAGAAAGGACTACAACGTGAACAACTCCAGATCCATCTCTTCCCACGCAGGCGACGCCGGACACAAGGCGCGCCGCAGTTTCCTGGTGGCTCTCGCCGGCGTGGCAGCCGCGGCCGGTATGCCGGGCGCAGTGGCACAGGAGCGCAGCATCGTCGTGACGGCGGTGTCGAGCTTCAAGCTGATCGAGACCCTGGTTCCCGACTTCGTCAGGGAAACCGGGATCAAGGTCGATCTGCAGGTACTGCCCTACCCGCAGGTGCGTCAGCGTTCCATCGCGGATTTCGTCAGCGGCACAGCCAATTCCGACGTCTATGCGCAGGACATCATCTGGCTCGGCGAATGGGCCAAAAACGGCTATGTTCGGCCGCT
>JANMYG010000364.1:0-3339 GCA_031381865.1 Betaproteobacteria bacterium
GGTCACGCGCGTCAGGCCGCCGGTGCCGGGCAACACGCCCAGCAGCGGCACCTCGGGCAGGCTCACGGCCGAGGACCGGTCGTCGACCAGGATGATCTCGTCGCAGGCCAGCGCCATCTCGTAACCGCCACCGGCGCAGGCGCCGTTGACAGCGGCGAGAAACTTCAGCCCGCTGTACTTCGACGAATCCTCCAGGCCGTTGCGCGTCTCGTTGGTGAACTTGCAGAAGTTGACCTTCCAGGCATGGCTGCTGACACCCAGCATGAAGATGTTGGCGCCCGAGCAGAACACCCGGTCCTTGGCGCTCGTGACGACGACGGTGCGCACTTCGGGGTGCTCGAAACGGATGCGGTTGATGGCGTCGTTGAGCTCGATGTCCACACCGAGGTCGTAGCTGTTGAGCTTGAGTTTGTAGCCCGGACGCAGGCCGGCGTTTTCATCGAAGTCGGCTTTCAGGGTGGCCACGGCACCATCGAAGGCCAGCTTCCAGTGGTGGTACTGCGAGGGGTCGGTCTGGTAATCGACGCGGTTGGAACTGCTCACTTGTCTTTCTCCTAGGGTTGGGCGCAAAAGGGGCAATCAGGAAATCACGGATAACGAATAATAATGCATGTTTTCAATTGACGTCAAGCAATTTGATGCTTTTATGCAAAATACTTCATCAACCCATGCCGAGTGCCTGCCGCACGATCGCGCGCAGTTCCAGGAACGTGGCCTCCAGCGGCAGAGCGCTGGTGTCGAGCTTGAATTGCGCCTTGGAATAGAAGGCCGCGCGGCCGGCCAGGATGCCTTTGAGGTCCTGCATCGCCTCCTTGCTGGCGCCCATCGGGCGCAGGTCGCCCTGGGCCGTGACGCGTTTCATGTGGTCCTCGGGGTCGGCATGCAACCAGACCGTCGTGCAATGCGCCAGCAACTGGTTGAACGTGGCCGCGTCCGATACCAGGCCGCCCGGGGTGGCGATGACCGCCTCGGGGTAGATCTGGATCGCCTCTTCGAGTGCGCGCCGCTCGTACCGGCGGTAGGCGTTGACGCCGTACAGCGCCTGGATCTCTGCCACGCTGCAACCGGCGAATTTCTCGATCTCGCGGCTCAGTTCGACGAACGGAAACCCCAGGTCGTCGGCCAGCCGCTGGCCGAGCGTGGACTTGCCGGCCCCGCGCAGCCCGATCAGGGCCACGCGCGGGCTGCGCGCCGCGTTGCCGCCACCGGTGCCCAGCAGTTCGCCAATGGCCACCCGCACGCGTTGCAGCGTGGCTTCATCGCGTTGCTCGAGCAACTCGCGGATCAGCAGCCATTCTGGCGACGAGGTGGTCACGTCGCCGATCAGTTCACCCAGCGAACATTGCAGTGCCCCGGCGACCTGCAGCAGCACCAGCACCGACGCATTGCCGACACCGTATTCCATGTTGGCGAGGTGCCGCTCGGATACATCGGCCGCCAGCGCCACCGCACGGCGCGTCATGCCGCGGCGCGCGCGCAGCGAACGCACCCGCTCGCCCAGCGCCAGCAGGAACGGGTGTTTGTCCTCCGGCGACGTGCCGTCGACCGCGCGCAGGCGCGGGTTGGCCGGCGCTGCGCCGGGCACGGCCAACGCTGGTTCCGGACTCAAAGAATGCAATATAGTGCTTGACATGAGGACTGTTTGATCTTATCTTACGAACCAGCAGAATAGTTCATATTTCTACGGCACGCAAGCGCGCGACGACTCCCCACCCATTGGCGCGCACCATCCACCACGGCCCGCACGGCCAAGGAGACCCACTTGAGCAGCACCACGACCCACGCCCCGCCGCCCGCAGAGCGATTCAATCTTGCGCAGCACCTGATCGACCGCAACCGCGACCGGCCGGCCAAGGACGCCTACATCGACGACCAGGGCAGCCTGAGCTTCGGCGAACTGGCGCGCCGTATCCGCGCCTTCGCCGGCGGCTTGCGGGCGGCGGGCGTGCGGCGCGAGGAACGCGTGTTGCTGCTGATGCACGATTGTTGCGACTGGCCGGTCAGTTTTCTGGGCGCCATGTACGCCGGCATCGTGCCGGTGGCCGTCAACACGCTACTGACAGCGGACGACTACGCCTACATGCTGCGCCACAGCCGGGCCCAGGCGGCAATCGTGTCAAGCGCCCTGCTGCCGACGCTGCAAGCCGCGATGGCGCAGGGTGGCCACGAACTGCGCATGGTGGTGGTTTCGCGGCCCGACGCGGCAGTGCCCGACGGCATGTCGTCGTTCGACGGCCTGCTGGCGCAAGGCCACATGCTGAACACCGCGGCCGACACCGGCGCCGACGACCCGGGCTTCTGGCTCTACTCGACCGGCTCCACCGGCCGGCCCAAGGGCACCCTGCATAGCCACGCCAACCCCTACTGGACGGCAGAGTTGTACGGCACACCGGTGCTGGGCCTGAGCGAGCAGGACGCGTGTTTTTCGGCGGCCAAGCTGTTCTTCGCTTATGGCCTGGGCAATGCGCTGACGTTCCCGCTGAGCGTGGGCGCCACCACCATCCTGATGGCCGAACGGCCGACGCCCGACGCCACTTTCAAACGCTGGCGCGGCGTGGCCGGCAGCGCCGGAATGGTTCGGCCCACCGTCTTCTTCGGCGCGCCGACCGGCTTCGCGGGCATGCTCGCCGCGCCGGCGCTACCGCGCCGGGACGAGGTGGCGCTGCGCCTGGCGTCCTCGGCCGGCGAAGCCCTGCCCAGCGAGCTGGGGGAACGCTTCACCGAGCGCTTCGGCATCGAGATCATCGACGGCATCGGTTCGACCGAGATGCTGCACATCTTCCTGTCCAACCGTCCCGGCAAGGTGCGTTACGGCACCACCGGCTGGCCGGTGCCGGGCTACACCATCGAACTGCGCGGCGACGACGGCAGCCCGGTGGCGGACGGCGAGACCGGCGACCTCTACATCCAGGGCCCCAGCGCGGCGCTGATGTATTGGGGCAACCGCGAGAAATCGCGCGACACCTTCCAGGGCGCGTGGACCAAAAGCGGCGACAAATATGTTCGCAATGCCGACGGCAGCTACACCTACAGCGGCCG
Source organism: Betaproteobacteria bacterium (assembly GCA_031381865.1). Taxonomy (GTDB): domain Bacteria; phylum Pseudomonadota; class Gammaproteobacteria; order Burkholderiales; family Burkholderiaceae_C; genus CAISIP01. Next base: position 3,040 of record JANMYG010000364.1, read on the forward strand.
CAGCGACGACATGCTCAAGGTCAGCGGCGTCTACGTGTCGCCGTTCGAGGTCGAGGCCACGCTGGTGCAGCATCCGGCAGTTCTGGAAGCGGCGGTGATCGGCGTGGTCGACGCCGAGGGGCTGACCAAGACCAAGGCCTTCGTGGTGCTGAAGTCGGACGCCCAGGCCAGCGAAGCCGACCTCAAGGCCTTTGTGAAGGACCGGCTGGCCGCCTACAAGTACCCGCGCCAGATCGAGTTCGTGGCCGAACTGCCCAAGACCGCGACCGGGAAGATCCAGCGCTTCAAGCTGCGCGAGCG
>JANMYG010000393.1:0-4630 GCA_031381865.1 Betaproteobacteria bacterium
AGCATATTGCGTTGAGACGCTGGTCAAGTGTGCGGCAAGTCCGGCTAGTACGAATAGGTGGGGGACTTGGGTGAATCGCATATCGAAAATTGGTCCTTGCGTGCCCTGAGCAAATAGGAGCCGGGTGTTCAGGGGCGTCCAACATGGGCCACTCAAGTGTGATTTCTTACCGGGCTGCCGGGTCGTGGTACCGGTTGCGAAAACGCTAAGATTTGCGGTGACTTCAGGGAATCGATATGACAAACGAAAACAGTGAATCGACTGGCCAGGACAAGGTGCAAACACCTGAGTCCGGACCGTTGGCTCGCCCCGCAATCCTGCCGGCCGCTGGTCATGGGTGCGAAAGCACGGGCGGGATTTCGGGCGGGGGCACCCGCAGGCGCCTTGTCAAGAGCGCGCTTGCCGCAGGTCCCGTGGTACTCGCCTTGCGCGGACAGTCGGCATTGGCGGGCACGGGTTGCGCATCGCCATCACGGATATTTTCTGGAAATCTCAGCCCGGGCCATACACCACCGCCTTGTGGGGCCGGGCTTTCGCCTGGTTATTGGAAGGTATGCCAGCATCTAGCCGAATGGGCGTCGCCGGGCGCCGTGCCGGCCTTGACGGCTCCAACATTTTCCCAGTCTTGTTCCCAAGGCATGCCCAAAGGCACACGGCTTACGGAGGGGACGCTATTCGGCCAGATTTCGCCGTTTGTCAATTCGGGCACGCTGTCCACCTATGGCGCATGGCGCATCCTTGCCTATCCCAGTCAGGTCGACGCAGCGCTGAGCGCGTTCAACATGAATCAGATCCAGTTGGCGCGGCACCTGATAGCAACCTACCTGAACCTCAAGAAAGTTGGCCCGACGTTCCCGCTTACGCTCGCGCACATGAAGGCGATGTGGGAGCAAGGGTCGGTTGACGCGTATTGCCCCATCGGCACGGGTTGTACCACGGCCCAGTTGTGGACTGCCCAGCAGGTCGTCTGTTACCTGCGAAACTACACGATGGATCCAGCCAGCTTTACTGCGAACCCGGACCCAATTACTTGGACTTGTTAAATTGCCCGATTAGTCCTGTCGGCGTCTAGCCATGTCGGCGGTCTTTCTGGCGCGCTCGGATCGCGATCTTCACTTTTCTCCAGTCTGGGACGGTGGTTGCCTGGTCTTCGATCGGTTGACCACCGACCTCTTCGTCGTCCCCGAAATCGGCCGTCCGCTGCTCGAAGCCTTGCTTCAAGGCGGGCCGATGGATGCCCGCATGCTTCTTGCCGAACTCTCGGGCGGTGACGCCACACCCGATGCTGATTCCGAAGCCGAGATCGATCGCATGCTGTTAGAGTTGCAGGCTTCCGGACTCGTCGAAGAGCTGTGTGTTGACTGTTGTGGACCTGACTAGCCGTGAATTGCACGCCCGCCTGGCCGGTGACGGGCTGACTCTCGCAATTGACCCGTTCGTTGTTCGTCTGCGCAGCCCGATCGCCCGGCTCGCCGATGCCATGGCGGGGCTGTATTGCGATTACTCCGTCCTCGACGACACCGCTTTTGCTGACTTCCATGTGACGGTCGCGCGCGGCGGGGGGCTGCGACGCTTCGTCGGCCCGGGCCAATCGCGTTTTCTGTTCGACGGTACCGCGCCGTTCAAGCCGCTGCCGGTCGCCCAGGCCTACCCAAGCTTCGAGTGGGGTCTGAACTGGTGCGTCGCGAACCATTGCCACCAGTTTCTGATCATTCACGCCGCGGTGGTCGAGCGCAATGGCCGCGCCGCGATCCTGGCGGCGCCACCAGGCTCAGGCAAGAGCACCCTTTGTGCCGGGCTCGTCAATCGTGGCTGGCGCCTGTTTTCGGACGAACTGGCGCTGATCGATACCGGCACCGGTGAACTGGTTGCCTTTCCGCGACCGATCTGCCTCAAGAACAACTCGATCGAAGTCATCAAGGCGTTCGCGCCCAAGGCGCAGTTCGGACCGATGGTCCGCGAGACGCGCAAGGGGGACGTCGCACATATGCGGCCGTCGCAACAGGACATCCGGCTCGCTGCCAGGCGGGCGCGACCGGCCTGGATCGTGCTGCCGCGGTTCGAAGCCGGCGCCACCACCCGTTTGCGGCCGATGGCAAAAGCGCATGCGGGCTGGTCGCTTGCGAGCAACGCCTTCAATTTCAGCGTCCTCGGCGACGCCGGTTTCGCGACCCTGAGCCAGGCCGTCGACGGCTGCACCGGCTACGAACTCGATTACGGCGACCTCGATGCCGCGACCGCGCTATTGGCCGGACTGGCCGAGAGCGCATGACGCCACCGGACCAGCTGCTGGTCGTGAAGCTGCTTCGGCAACCCGAGATCGCCCGGACCCTCCCGGCGCGCGACTGGGATCTGCTGGTTCGCCAGGCGCGCGCCGGCAACGTGCTGGCACGCATCGCCGCTGTGCTGACGCGTACCGACCTCACCAATTTGGTACCACCCGGACCGCGCGCCCACTTGGTTTCGGCGTCGGTGCTCGGGCGGCAACAGCAGTCTTCGGCTAACTACGAAATCGACGCCATTCGACGGGCACTGCTGTCGACGCGGGTGCCGCCGATCCTGCTCAAGGGTGCGGCTTACCTCGCCGCCGGGCTCGATGCCGCCACCGGGCGTTTGTTTGCCGACGTCGACATTCTGGTACCGGCCGCGCACCTCTCCGATGCCGAATCCGCCTTGATCCGCAACGGGTGGAACGCGACGCACCATGAAGCCTACGACGATCGCTACTACCGGCGCTGGATGCACGAGTTGCCGCCGATGCGCCACCTGTTGCGCTCGACGGCGATCGACGTCCATCACACTATCCTGCCGCCGACCGCCGGCCGCAAGCTCGACGCAGCCAAACTGATCGCCAACTCGGTGCCGGTGGCTGGCAAAACCGGAATCAAGGTGCTGGCGCCGGTCGACATGGTTTTGCACAGCATGACCCACCTGTTCTACGACGGTGAACTCGAGCATGGCTTGCGCGACCTGATCGACCTCGACAGCCTGTTGCGCCAGTTCGGCACGGACTCCCCAGGCTTTTGGGAGGCGCTTTGGCCGCGCGCCCAGGAACTCGATCTGGAACGTCCGCTTTATTACGGACTGCGTTATGTGTCGCGTTTCATGGGCACGCCGATTCCCGAGCACGTCCTGACGGCCGTCGCGGCGGCCGGGCCGGGCGGCGTGGCGCGCGTCTGGATGGATTCGCTGTTCATGCGCGCACTGCGGCCGGCGCACGCAAGTTGTTCAGATGCACTCACGCCCGTTGCGCGCTGGCTGCTGTACATCCGGGCACATTGGCTGCGTATGCCACCGCATCTGCTGGCGTGGCACTTGATCCACAAGGCGCTGCGCAAGCCACCGGAACAGCCGGCAGAAGCAGTCGATCCCGGACACTGAAATGACGGAGTTGGTGGTGGACTGCGAAGGCCGGGGCAAACCAGTGCGCAGAGCCGTCGATATGTTTGGTAGGGCGTGTAGGACTTGAACCTACGACCAAAGGATTATGAGTCCCAGATAAATATCATATTTCCCCGTTGAGAGTCGTTGGTACAATTCATATAAATCAACAACTTAGTTCGAATTCACCGCGACAGATCAAGTTTTGGTGTTGATCAATGTTCAAGCAAATTCGCTAGATTTGCCTACAGATTGCCTACAGATTGCCTACAGATTCAGAGGGTCCTCCAATGAAGCAACCCGAAACGAGAGTCCGGTTGACGGCCGGCAGAGTGGGCGCATTTACCTGCCCTGGACAAAAGTCGCAGGTGTTTTTGTGGGATACAGACTCGCCAGCCCTCGCGCTGCGTGTGACCCCGACCGGACGCAAGACCTATGTCTTCGAGGCGCGCCTGAATGGTGGCGCTACGGTACGAATCACGATCGGAACGGTTGCCGACTGGCCGATCGAGCTGGCCCGTGCCAAAGCACGAGAACTCAAGATTCTTGTGGATAACGGCCATGACCCGCGCGACGTCGAGCGCGCACGACTCGCCCTGGCGATCGAAGCGAAAGCTGCGACTTTGGCGCGAATCGATTCGGACCAGGTCTCAGGGATCATGGTACAGACAGTCTGGGACACCTATGTTGACGAGCGCCGCCCACATTGGGGTGATCTTCACTACCGCGACCACCTACGCAAAGCCGCCGCAGGCGGTAAGCCAGCCAAGCGCGGCACCCGTGGCCGCGGCGTAACCATCCCCGGTCCCCTGTCCTCGCTCATGGCGTTACCCCTGCGCTCACTTGACGCGGCCACCGTCGAAGCATGGGCGGCGAATGAAGGCAAGACCCGTCCCAGTTCTGCCCGCCTGGCATGGCGCTGTCTAAAAGTGTTTCTTGGCTGGTGCTCAGAGCATCCGACCTACGCACAACTATTGCCTGATAAGAATCCAGCCAAGACCAAGAAGTCGCGGGAGTTCCTTGGCAAAGCCGGCGTCAAGTCTGACGTGCTACAGAAGGAACAACTGGCGCCGTGGTTCGCTGCCGTGGAAGAGCTTTCCAATCCTGTCATCGCCGCGTGCCTGCAAGTGATGCTGCTGACCGGCGCCCGACCAGGCGAAGTCCTGTCGCTGCGCTGGGAGGACATCAACACTCAATGGAAAGGCATCAACATCCGCGACAAGGTCCAGGGCAATCGCGAGATACCTGC
>JANMYG010000401.1:0-10942 GCA_031381865.1 Betaproteobacteria bacterium
CGCCGATGGCCGCGACAAGGTCTACCTTGGCAGCGACTCGGCGGCGCTGTTGCTGATTGCGCAGGTGCGCGACGAAGCGCACCGGTTCGCCATCACCGGCATGCGCGCCAAGCGCGCCCGGGTGCGCGTGGGCGGCGGGCAGCTCGAGGAGATCGCCGGCGTCGGGCCCAAACGCCGGGCCCGCCTGCTGCAGCGGTTCGGCGGTGTGCGTGGTGTCGGGCTGGCCAGCGCCGACGACCTGGCGACCGTCGAAGGAATATCGCGCGAACTGGCCGAAACGATCTACCGCGCCCTGCACTGATGCCGGCGCGCGCGCCGATTTGCGGGCCAGGCGCCGTGCGCGCCATGCCACAATGTCCGCATGTTCCTGACGATTCCCACCATCATGACTTGGACGCGCATCGTCGCGATCCCGCTGATCGTGGGCATCTTCTACCTGCCCGAGTCGGTCGCCGCCATGCCGGCCAAGAACCTGATCGCGACCGTGATGTTCGTGGTGTTCGCCGCCACCGACTGGCTTGATGGGTACCTGGCGCGCAAGCTCAACCAGACCTCGTCGTTCGGCGCGTTCCTGGATCCAGTGGCCGACAAGTTCCTGGTCTGCGCCTCGCTGCTGGTGCTGGTGCACTTGAACCGGGCCGATGTGTTCGTGGGCCTGATCATCATCGGACGCGAAATCGCGATTTCGGCGCTGCGCGAATGGATGGCCCAGATCGGCGCGGCCAAGAGCGTGGCGGTGCACATGATCGGCAAACTCAAGACGGTGGGCCAGATGGTGGCCATTCCGTTTCTGCTGTTCGACGGCAAGTTGTTCGGACTGGTCGACACCCGCGTGTTGGGTACCTGGCTGATCTGGATCGCGGCCCTGCTCACGATCATCTCGATGGCTTATTACCTCCAAAAGGCGGTGCCGGAGATCCGGGCCCGGGTGAAATGACCGCCGAGCGGCCCGGGCACGCCCTGGTGCGTGTGATGCCGGTCGTCTTCGTGCTGATCTGGAGCACCGGTTTCATCGTGGCGCGTTACGGCATGCCGCATGGCCCGCCGTTCAAATTCCTGGCCGTGCGTTATGCCTTGTCGATGGCGTGTTTCCTGCCCTGGATCTGGTTGGCGCGCGTGCCTTGGCCCGACAGTGGCCGGCAGTGGCGGCACCTCGCCGTGACCGGTGTGCTGATGCATGCCTGTTACCTGGGTGGCGTGTGGGCTGCCGTGAAAGCCGGCATGGGTTCGGGCCTGTCGGCATTGATCGTCGGACTGCAGCCGGTGCTGACCGCGGTCTGGTTGTCGTCCAGGGGTGCAGACGTGAGTCGCCGGCAATGGGCTGGCCTGCTGCTCGGTTTTGCCGGCCTGGCGCTGGTGGTTTCGCGCAAGTTCGCGCACGGCGGCGCCGGTGACCAGGTCGACTTGTTGAACCTCGCTTACGCCGTACTTGCGTTGCTGTCGATCACGGTCGGCACGCTGTACCAGAAACGTTATGTGCAGCCCTGCGATGTACGTACCGCCAACGTGGTGCAACTGGGCGCGGCGCTGCTGGTGACGCTGCCGCTGGCCCTGCTGGAGCAGGAGTCCCTGCGCTGGAACGCCGAACTGGCCGGTGCCATGGCCTGGTCGGTGCTGGCCCTGACACTGGGCGGCAGTTCGCTGCTTTACCTGCTGATACAGCGTGGCGCCGCGACCAGCGTCACCAGCCTTTTCTACCTGGTGCCGCCGAGCACCGCATTGATGGCATGGCTGCTGTTTTCGGAGCCGATCACCGCCACGACCCTGCTGGGAATCGCTCTCACGGCCTACGGCGTGAGCCTGGTGGTGCGCGCGGCGAAGTAGCATGGCAGGCACAAACAACGGAGGCACCATGGGCAAGAAACGCATTGCGGTCATCGCGGGGGACGGTATCGGCAAGGAGGTCATGCCCGAGGGATTGCGGGTGATGGATGCGGCGGCCCGCAAGTTCGGCCTCGACCTGCACTTCGACCATTTTGAGTTCTCGAGCTGGGACTACTGCGAGCGCCACGGCAAGATGTTGCCGGACGACTGGAAGGACCAGATTGGCGGCCACGATGCGATCTACTTCGGAGCGGTGGGCTGGCCCGAGAAAATCCCGGACCATGTCTCGTTGTGGGGCTCCCTGCTGCTTTTTCGGCGCGAATTCGACCAGTACGTCAACCTGCGGCCGGCGCGGCTGATGCCCGGGATCATCGCGCCCGTGGTGCGCCGCGACGGCAGCGCGCGGGCACCCGGCGAGATCGACATGGTGATCGTGCGTGAAAACACCGAGGGCGAGTACTCCAGCATCGGGGGGCGGATGTATGCCGGTACCGAACGCGAGATCGTGATGCAGGAGACCGTGATGTCGCGTGTGGGGGTCGACCGGGTGCTGAGGTTCGCGTTCGAGCTGGCGCAGTCGCGCCCGAAGAAACACCTCACCAGCGCCACCAAGTCCAACGGGATTGCGATCACCATGCCGTACTGGGACGAGCGCGTGGCCGAGATGGGCGCCAATTTCCCGGATGTCGCGGTCGACAAATTCCACATCGACATCCTGACTGCGCACTTCGTGCAACGGCCGGATTTCTTTGACGTCGTGGTGGCGAGCAACCTGTTCGGGGACATCCTGAGCGATCTGGGGCCGGCCTGTACCGGCACGATCGGCATTGCGCCCAGCGCCAACCTGAATCCGGTGCGCCGCTACCCCTCGCTGTTCGAGCCGGTGCATGGCTCCGCGCCGGACATCGCGGGCAGGGGCGTGGCCAACCCGATCGGGCAGGTCTGGTGCGGGGCGATGATGCTGGACTTCCTGGGTTGCAGGGCGGGGCACGACGCGGTGCTGGCGGCGATCGAAAAGGTGCTCGAGCCTGGCAGCGGCGCTCCGCGCACGGCTGACCTTGGCGGCACGGCGGGCACCGCCGATGTGGGGCGGGCGATCGCGCAGGCGCTTTGATGCAGTGGCAACACGCCGCCGTGTCAAGCGGCCGGGCATTTTTTTACACTTTTGCAGGCGCCGAAACGGAATAGAATTCGCGTCCGCACGAACGTATTGCTGCGCGGTGTGTTGACACGGTGCATGTCCGTGGCTCTAATTGCCTGCAGCCGTACGAACTGCAATTTCCATTCTCCAGACAGCAGATGCGTGGTGCGATCGGGTCGCCCAGACGACTGGCATTTGTGGCTGGAGAAAAAACCTTGAACAATAATTTGATCGACTCCGATCCCATACGAGGGGCACTTTATGAATAAAACAGAACTCATCGAACACATTGCAAAACACGCGGACATTTCCAAGGCTGCGGCGACGCGCGCGCTGGAGTCCACCATTGGCGCGGTCAAGACAACGCTGAAAAAGGGAGGGTCGGTTTCGCTGGTGGGTTTCGGCACCTTTGCGGTCGGTAAACGCGCTGCGCGAGTAGGTCGCAATCCGCGCACCGGCGCTGCGATTAAAATCAAGTCTGCCAAGGTTCCAAAGTTTCGTCCAGGCAAGGCGTTGAAAGACGCCTTGAACTGAGACACCCGGTTTCGGTGGGGTGCTTAGCTCAGTTGGTAGAGCGGCGCCCTTACAAGGCGTAGGTCGGCGGTTCGAGCCCGTCAGCACCCACCACCCAGACAGAAGGCGAACAACAGTGTTCGCCTTTTTTTTGCTGTCGCGGTGCGGCCCACATGCTTCGTGGTGTGGTTCGCACGGGCACTTCGTTTTCATGGAGAAGTAGCGCATGTTCGATCTAGTCCGCAAGCACACCAAGATCTTGATGTTCATGATGTTCTTGCTGATCATCCCGGCCTTCGTTCTGGTCGGGATCGACGGTTACAAGCGTTTCAACGACAGCGCCACTGTGGTGGCGCGCGTCGGTGGGCGCGATATCACCCAGGCGGAATGGGACTTCGCCCACAAGTCGGAAGTGGAACGCATCCGGGCCTCGTCACCGGGCATCGATGCGAAGCTGTTCGATTCGCCGCAGGCTCGCTACGCGACACTGGAGCGCCTGGTGCGCGAGCGGGTTCTGGCCGAGGCCGCCGACAAGTCGAGGCTGGTCACGAGTGATACGCGGCTGGCGCGCGAACTGCAGCAGAACCCTGCGATCGCCGCACTGCGGCGCCCCGACGGCGGCCTGGACATGGAACGTTACCGGCTGCTGGTGGCCAGCCAGGGCTTGACGCCCGAAGGTTTCGAAGCGCGGGTACGGCGTGACCTCTCGGTGCGACAGGTCGAGGCGGGCGTGGTTGCGACCGCGTTCGCGGCGCCGGTGATTGCCGACGTGGCGCTGGGTGCTTTCTTCGAGAAACGCGAAGTGCAGTTCGCCAGCTTTTCTGCTGCCGATTTCAGCGCCAAGGCCACTTTGAGCGATGCCGAGATCGAGGCCTATTACAAGGGCAACCAGGCGCAGTTCCAGGCGCCGGAGTCGATCAACATCGAGTACCTGGTGCTGGACCTGGACAGCATCAAGAAGTCGATCAGCATCAGTGAACCGGATCTGAAGGCCTATTACGAGCAAAATGCCGCGCGGCTGAGCGGCGCCGAGGAGCGCCGGGCCAGCCACATCCTGATCAACGCAGCCAAGGACGCGCCGGCAGCTGACCGCCAGAAGGCCAAGGCGCGCGCGCAGGAACTGCTGGCACAGGTGCGCAAGGCGCCGGACAGCTTTGCCGAAGTGGCAAAGAAGAATTCCCAGGATGCAGGCTCGGCAGCACAGGGCGGCGACCTCGACTTCTTTGCGCGCGGCGCGATGGTCAAGCCGTTCGAGGATGCGGCGTTTGCGATGAAAAAGGGAGATATCAGCGATGTGGTCGAGTCTGATTTTGGCTACCACATCATTCGACTGACGGACCTCAAGTCCCCGAAGCAGCGCGGCTTCGAGGAACTGCGCGCAAGTATCGAGGCCGATCTCAAGACCCAGCAGGCGCAACGCAAGTTCGCGGAATCGGCCGAGGCGTTCACCAATGGGGTGTACGAGCAGCCCGACAGCCTCAAGCCGGTGGCCGAGCGGCTCAAACTGGAAATCAGGACGGCCAGCAACGTGTTGCGCGCGCCGGCCGCCGGCGCGAAGGGTGTACTGGCCAATGCGAAGTTTCTCAATGCGCTGTTTGGTGAAGACGCGGTCCAGAAGAAACGCAACACCGAGGCGGTCGAGACAGCTCCGAACCAGCTCGTGGCGGGACGTGTTGCGTTGCATACGCCGGCGCGTACGCTGCCATTTGCCGAGGTTCGCGCGGCCGTGCGTGAACGGCTGCTTGCGGTGCGTTCGGCCGAACTGGCACGCAAGGAAGGCCAGGCCCGTCTGGCCGCGTGGAAGGCCAACCCGGCCGACGCGTCCGCCGCGCCGGCCGTCGTGGTATCCCGCGACCAGCCTCAGGGACTGGCTCCCAAAGCCCTGGAGGCGGCGTTGCGGGCCGACCCGTCGGCGTTTCCGGTGGTCACTGGCGTCGATCTCGGCGATCAGGGTTATGCGGTGGTCAAGGTGGTCCGGATCGTCAGTCGCGCTGCGCCCGACGAAGCGGCGGCCAAACAGGCACGAGGCCAATACGCCCAGGTCTGGGCCGCGGCCGAAAACCAGGCCTACTACGGCATCCTGAAGGACCGGTTCAAGACCAGGATCATGGCCAGCAAGGGCCCGGCGGCCGGCAGCGACATCGCGGCCGGTGCCACGCGCTAGGCGAGCGGCGATATAATTCAAGTCATACGGTGGCTGTAGCTCAGTTGGTAGAGTCCAGGATTGTGATTCCTGTTGTCGTGGGTTCGAGCCCCATCAGCCACCCCAGTCAAACAAGGGAAACCCCGCTAGCGAAAAGGTAGCGGGGTTTCCGCTTTTGCGGTCCGTGCAGTCACCTTGTAGCCACCGGTGCAGGGTTTTCCATGGTTCGAGCGGTGGCATCCAACAGTCGCTCGCATCCGCAGGCTGTTGGCGCGCGCCGACGGGCGCCGAATTTTTGGCAGCAAAAATCGTGAAATTGCGTTATTGTTTGGCCAGTTGTCATCAAAGGGGAAGAAGCCATGGCAAACAGCCCGAAATCCTCTGCCAAGCCGGGTCAGACGCCCGCCACGCCAGTTGATCCTTATGTTCCTGGCGATATGCTGCCGCTGCCGGACGTGGTCGAGAAAGACTCCGATTCGGTCTGGGCGTTGTGGACCGAGGCGACGAAGGAGCCCGCGGAAAAGTACCTCGACACCCAACCTGTCACGCAGTTGATGGGTCTGCCAGAGTTTCCAACCGACCTGGAGACCTGAACCCGCCGTGGTCCCGGGGAAGCGTCCCGCCCAGGCACGCTTGCGTCAGTTCACCATTACCAGTTTGCCTTTGACGCCGCGCGACCCCATGTGGGCATAAGCGGCCTTGAGTTCGCGCATCGGCATGGTGCGGTCGATCAACGGCTTGATCTTCCCCGCTGCATACCACTGGGCGAGCTGCGCCATCATGGCCTGGTTCGCCTCGGGTTCACGCCGCGCGAAGTCGCCCCAGAACACCCCGACGATAGACGCGCCCTTGAGCAGGGGCAAGTTCAGCGGTAGCGAAGGGATCGGTCCGGCGGCGTATCCGACCACCAGGTAACGTCCGCGCCAGGGGATCGACCGAAACGCCGGCTCCGCGAATTCGCCTCCAACCGGGTCGTATATGACATCCGGACCCTTTCCATGGGTGAGTACCTTGACCGCCTCGCGCAGGTTGTCGCGGCCGTAGTTGACCGCCTCGTCGGCGCCCAGGGATTTGCACAACGCGCACTTGTCATCGGTCGATGCGGCGGCGATCACGCGCGCGCCCATGACCTTGGCAATCTGGATCGCGGCCGTTCCTACCCCGCCTGCTGCACCCAGCACCAGCACGGTCTCACCGGCCTTGAGTTGGGCCCGGTCCACCAGGGCATGGTGCGAAGTGGCGTAGATCATGATGAACGCCGCCGCATCGACAAAGGAAAAGGCGGTTGGCAGCGGCATGCACAGCTTGGCCTGGGCGATGGTGTGGGTCGCAAATCCCCCGGTTCCGGAAAGGCAGGCGACATGCTGGCCTGGTTTCAGGTGCGTCACGCCTTCACCCACGGCTTGCACGATCCCCGCGAATTCGGACCCCGGCACGAAGGGCAAGGCAGGCTTGGTCTGGTACTTGTTCTGGACGATCAGCAGGTCGGGGAAGTTGAGACTGGCGGCCTTGATTTCGACCAGCACTTCGCCGGCTTTGGGCTGTGGTGTTGCGAGCTCCTTCCATTCGAGCGCATCCACGCCGACCGGGTTTTCACAAAGCCATGCATGCATTCTGGATCTCCAAAAGGTAGGCCGCAATGATACGGCCAGGCCCCGGGGCAAAAATGTCTCACCAGTGACCGGCCGCGCAGCCGCCAACCTACAATCGAACACCACAAACGCCAACCATGAAAATACTTGTCTCCAACGATGACGGCTACCAGGCACCCGGCATCGTCGCCCTCTACGATGCGCTCAAGGACATTGCCGAAGTGGAGGTGGTCGCACCCGAGCAGAACAACAGCGCGAAGTCCAATGCCTTCACCCTGAATGCACCACTGTATGTGACGCGGGCGAGCAACGGGTTCCGGTACATCAACGGAACACCGGCCGATTGCGTCCACATCGCGCTGACCGGCCTGCTGGGGTACCGGCCGGACCTGGTCGTGGCCGGAATCAACAGCGGCGCGAACATGGGTGACGACACCATCTACTCCGGTACCGTGGGAGCGGCAATGGAGGGTTACCTGCTCGGCATTCCTGCGATCGCGTTTTCCCAGGTGGAAAAAGGCTGGGGCCACCTGGACGCGGCGGCCGCGAAGGCCAGGGAACTGGTGCTGCAAATGCAGCAGGGCAGTCTCGTCGGCAGCAGCCCGTGGTTGCTCAATGTGAACATTCCCAATCTGCCGTTCGACCAGATCAGGCCGCTCAAGGTATGCCGGCTCGGGCGCCGGCACGCGGCCGAGACCGTCATCACCCAGATCAGCCCGCGCGGCGAGACGATGTACTGGATCGGCGGCGCGGGCGCTGCCAAGGACGACGCCGATGGCACCGATTTTCACGCCACCGTTCAAGGGCATGTCTCGTTGACACCGCTGAAGACCGATCTGACCGACCACGACTACCTGAGCTACTGGGGACAGACGGCCGCCAGGCTGGTCCCCAATGGCCGGCCCAGCGCGGCATGAAACAAAGGCCATCGTTCCCGGCCCGGTTCGATCGGGCAGCCGTCGGTTCGCGCGTATTGGCGGCCGCAACAACGGCGGCGGCCGACAAGACGCGGGTGCAAACGCAGGCGCTGGTTGGCGCGCGTTCCGCCGAAGCGCCACGCGCCATGCGCGCTGTATCGGCGCCTGAATCGGGCTCGGTCGCCGCGCGTCGCAAGATGGTCAAACAACTCGCCGGGCAAGGCGTGTCCGACGCCGACGTTCTGGGCGCGATGGGGACCATCGAGCGACACCGCTTTGTCGACACGGCGCTGCGAGGCCAGGCCTACGAAGACACCAGCCTGCCGATCGGTCTGGGACAGACCATCTCCAAGCCCGGTGTGGTGTCGCGCATGCTGGCGCTGTTGCGCAACGGCCGCGAAGGCCGGCTGGGCCGGGTGCTCGAGATCGGCACTGGCTGCGGTTACCAGGCCGCCGTATTGAGTTTGCTGGCCCAGGAGGTGTACACCATCGAGCGGCTGCGTGGCCTGCATGACCGGGCGCGAGAGAACTTGCGCGAGCTGCGGCTGGCCAACGTGCATTTGCTGTTCGGCGACGGAATGGCTGGTTTCGCCAAGGGCGCGCCGTACGCCGGCATCATTGCGGCGGCCGGCGGCGAGGCGGTACCACCGGCCTGGACCGAACAGCTGGCTGTGGGCGGGCGCATCGTCGCCCCCGTCTCGGGAGCAGCCGGGGCGCCTGGGCAGCAGGCATTGGTGGTGATCGACAGGACGCGGCATGGTTTGCACCAGACCGTTTTCGAAGGGGTGCATTTTGTCCCCCTAAAATCGGGCATTGCCTGAAGGGATTGCGAATGATGGGTCTGTCTGGTCGCGGCGCCGCGTTCTTGCTGTCGCTCTGCGTGGCGCTTTGGTTGTCCGGCTGCAGTTCAAAGGGCGCCAGTCGTGCTCCGGTGGAAGATCGGGGTCCCGGGGTTGCGGCACCCGCACCGGCCGCCGCCGACCCGGCGGCGCCTGGCCAGCGGCCGCTGGCCGGTGCCGAAAACGCCGGCAGGCCCGGCTACTACACCGTCAAACCGGGCGACACACTGATCCGGATCGGCCTGGACACCGGGCAGAACTGGAGGGACGTCGCACGCTGGAATGGCCTGGAAAACCCGAACCTGATTGAAGTCGGACAGGTGCTGCGCGTGGTACCGCCAGCAGCCACCGTGGTTGCGGTGGCGGTCGCGAAACCGGTCGCGTCGTCCACCGTCACCACCGTTGCGGTGGCTCCGGCGCAGGGCGCAAGTGCTCCGGCGGCGGCGGCAGGTCAATCCAGTGCGGCGCCGGTTGTTGCCGCCGCTCCGCCAGCGGCGGCCCCGCCAATTGGGGAAGACGACATTGCATGGATCTGGCCGGCACGTGGCAGCGTGCTGACGGGCTTCGATGACTTGAAAAACAAGGGCCTCGACATCGGGGGCGCGGCCGGCGACCCGGTGCTGGCAGCGGCGGACGGTCGCGTGGTCTATGTCGGAGCCAGCTTGCGAGGTTACGGTAACCTGATCATTCTCAAACACAACAACACCTACCTGACCGCGTACGCCCACAACCAGGTGCTGCTGGTCAAGGAGGACCAGACGGTTCGCAAGGGCCAGAAGATTGCCGAGATGGGAAGCACCGACGCCGACCGCGTGAAGCTGCACTTCGAGGTCCGCCGCCAGGGGAAACCAGTGGATCCGGCCAAGTACCTTCCGCAGCGTTGAATGCGCCAGGTGCGCTCGCCATGGGTTGGCCAGTGCTGGCAAGAACATGCTGGGCGAATTGGCCACGCATGAGACACATTGGCAGGAGTGTCGCAAAGCCAGGGTTTGAGATGGCACGGCAATGAGTGAACTCGTCGGGAACTCGGCCATGTTGGCGGACGAAAGGCTGGCGATCGAATCACTCGATATCGATGCGCAGGGCATCGCCCACCGGGCCGATGGCAAAGTCGTCTTTGTCGATGGTGCGCTGCCGTTCGAGGTCGTCAGTGTGACCACCACGCGCCGCAAGGCCAGCTTCGAAAAGGCGATGGTGCGCTTGATCCACCGCGAGTCGTCGCAGCGCGTACGGCCGCTTTGCCCGCACTTCGGCCTGCACGAAGGGGCGTGCGGCGGATGCAAGCTGCAACACATGCACGTTGGCGCGCAAGTCGCCGCGAAACAGCGCGTGCTGGAAGACAGCCTGTGGCACCTCGGTCGCGTGCGACCAGACAACATATTGCGACCCATCGAGGGACCGGCATGGGAATACCGCTACCGGGCGCGTTTATCGGTCCGTTACGTGCGCAAGAAAGGCGCCGTCCTGGTCGGTTTCCATGAACGCAAGAGCAGCTTTGTCGCCGACATGCGAGAGTGCCACGTGTTGCCTGGATCCGTCAGTGCCCTGCTGGTCCCGCTGCGCCAGCTGGTCGAGGGCATGCGCGCGCGGGAAACCTGTCCGCAGATAGAACTGGCCATGGGCGACTCCGGCGCATCGACGGTGATCGCGCTGGTGTTGCGCCATCTCGAGCCGCTGGACGCCGAAGATCTTGTGCGGCTGCGTGCATTCGCTGCATCCCACTCCGGCGCGGTCGACGGGCGGTCGCGCCATGTGCAATGGTGGTTGCAGCCACAGGGTCCTGATTCGGTGACCCTGCTGGATGCGGTTGGCCCGACGCTGGCCTACGATTTGCCCGAGTTCGGGCTTCGCATCCCGTTCAGGCCGACCGATTTCACACAGGTCAATCCATTTGTCAACCGTGTGCTGGTGGGTCAGGCGCTGCGTCTTCTGGGGACACGGAAAAGCGAACGCGTGATCGACTGGTTTTGCGG
>JANMYG010000406.1:0-2718 GCA_031381865.1 Betaproteobacteria bacterium
CGGACCGCCGTGCTTTTCGACGAACGTCTATCAGGCAGCGGGAGCAGGCGGTTCAATAGGTCTCGAGGTGCAGGCGCCCCTCGCGCTTGAGCGCCGCCCCGATGTTGTGCCACGACAGCCCCGCCTGTTGCGCCACGTCGCGCAGTGCCAGCACCACGCCCTCCTCCATGCTCTTGAGCCCGCAGACATAGAAGAAGCTGTTCGGGTCGGCCAGCAGCGGGCCGAGGTCGGCCGCGCGCTCGCGCATGACGTCCTGCACATAACGCTTCGGGTTGCCGGGCGTGCGCGAAAACGCGAAGTTGATGTCGATGAAATCCTTGGGCAGGTTCTGCAGCGGGCCGAAATACGGCAGTTCCTGCTTGGTGCGGGCGCCGAAGAACAACATCAGCTTGCCGCCCTCGAACTTGCCCGACGCGCGCAGGCGCCGGCGCCATTCGGTCATCGCGCGCATCGGCGCGCTGCCGGTGCCGGTGCAGATCATCACGATGTTCGAGCGCGGGTGGTTGGGCATCAGGAAGCTGGCGCCGAAGGGGCCGATCACTTGCACCGTGTCGCCCACCTGCAGGTCGCACATGTAGTTCGACGCCACGCCGCGCACCGGCTGGCCCTGGTGGTCTTCGAGCACGCGCTTGATCGTCAGCGACAGGTTGTTGTAGCCCGGGCGTTCACCGTTGCGCGGGCTGGCCACCGAATACTGGCGCGCATGGTGCGCCCGGCCGCTGGCGTCCAGGCCGGGCGGCAGGATGCCGATCGACTGGCCTTCGAGCACCGGGAACGGCAGGTTGCCGAAATCCAGCACGATATGGTGCGTGTCGTATTCGCGGCCGACCTCGGTCACGCGCACGTTGCCGGCCACGGTGGCGGTGATGTTCTTGTCGACCGACTTGGGGCCGTACAGGTTGGTATAGGCGTGCGCCGCCGACCACGGCGGCAGCGTGGCGCCGAACTGCGCGCTGTTGAAAACCTCCCCACCCTCGGCGGCCACTGGCGCCGACGCCGCCATCGGCTCGGCGGCGGCCAGCGCATCAGGCGACACACCTTGTGCCGACAACTGCTCGGGCGTGAGTTCCGCCGGCAGTTCGTCCCACTTCAGCTGTTCCTCCACCGGATAAGCCAGCACGCGCGGCAACATGCGCCAGTTGTCGATCGAGCCGGTCGGGCACGGCGAGATGCAGTCCATGCACAAATTGCACTTCGACACGTCGACGACATAGTTGCGCGCATCGTGCGTGATCGCCCCCACCGGGCAGGTCGCCTCGCAAGTGTTGCAGCGGATGCAGATCTCGGGATCGATCAGGTGCTGCCGGATGAGCTGCGCTTCGGCGGTGTCCATGGTGTTCAGTTGAAACGCACGTATTCGAAGTCGACCGGCTGGCGGTTGATGCCCATCACCGGCGGCGCGATCCAGTTGGCGAACTTGCCCGGCTCGACCACCCGCCCCATCAGGCTGCCCACGAACGCGCGGTCGCCGCCGCTGGGCAGCCACTGGTCGACGTTGGCCTTCCATTCGGCGTCCGACACCACGCGCCCGTCCGGCGACACCTTCACGCCAGCCAGCGCGCCGATGTTGCGGTGGAAGGCCTTGTGCGGCACCTTGAGCCGAAATGGTATGCCGGCCTTCTCGATCACCTTGTTCCAGCGCTCGACGCCACCGACCGAATCCTTGATGTAGTCGTCGCGCAGCACCTCGTTGAGCGCGTTGAGCATCGGCACTTCGCGCTCGACCAGCTGGTTGCCGTGCACCGCGAGCACCTTGTAGGTCTGGCCCTTGAGGATGTGGTCGTCCATGCGCTTGCCTTCTTCGTAACGACCCTTGAGGCCGGTCGAGTAGAAGGTGGCGGCGTTGCTCGACTCGTCGGCGCCGAACAGGTCGATCGTGACGCTGAAGTGGAAGTTCAGGTAACGCTGCAGCGTGGGCAGGTCGATCACGCCGGCGGCGCGCAGTTTCGCCGGGTCGTCGGTCTTGAGCTCGTTCATGGCCCGGCAGGTGCGCGCGATGATGCGCGAGATGCCGCTCTCGCCGACGAACATGTGGTGTGCTTCCTCGGTCAGCATGAACTTGGTGGTGCGCGCCAGCGGGTCGAAGCTGGATTCGGCCAGCGCGCAGAGCTGGAACTTGCCATCGCGGTCGGTGAAGTAGGTGAACATGAAGAAGCTCAGCCAGTCGGGCGTCTCCTCGTTGAAGGCCTGCAGGATGCGCGGGTTGTCGGCCTGCCCGCTGCGCCGCTGCAGCAGCGCCTCGCCCTCTTCGCGGCCGTCGCGGCCGAAATACTTGTGCAGCAGGTAGACCATCGCCCACAGGTGGCGGCCCTCCTCGACGTTGACCTGGAACAAATTGCGCAGGTCGTACTGGCTCGGGGCGGTGAGGCCCAGGTGGCGCTGCTGCTCGACCGACGCCGGTTCGGTGTCGCCCTGCGTGACGATGATGCGGCGCAGGTTGGCGCGGTATTCGCCGGGCACGTCCTGCCAGGCGTCCTGGCCCTTGTGGTCGCCGAAATGGATCTTGCGGTCTTTTTCGCCCGGGTTCAGGAAGATGCCCCAGCGGTAGTCGGGCATCTTCACGTGCCCGAACTGCGCCCAGCCCTGCGGGTCGACGCTGACCGCGGTGCGCAGGTAGACGTCGAAGTTCTGGCTGCCCTCCGGGCCCATGTCGTCCCACCAGGACAGGAAGTTGGGCTGCCACTGCTCGAGCGCGCGCTTGAGCGTGCGGTCCTCGTC
>JANMYG010000412.1:0-11292 GCA_031381865.1 Betaproteobacteria bacterium
TCAAGGGTATGGTGGCCATGAACGGCAACCAGTCCGTAGGGCAATAAGCCTGGAGGCACGCGCGTGACACATGACCCCAATTGCCTTTTTTGCAAGATTGTCGAGGGCAATATCCCGTCCAGAAAGGTCCATGACGATGAGCATGTGTTCGCGTTCCATGACATTCATCCGTGGGCGCCGGTTCATTTCCTGCTGGTTCCCAAAGTCCACATCCCGTCGTTCGCCCAACTGGGGCCCGAGCATGCCGGGCTCATGGGTCACATGATGACGCTGGCTCCCAAGCTGGCATTGCAGGAGGGCTGCAGACCGTACCCGCAAGGCGGATTCCGTATCGTCGCCAATACGGGGGCTGAAGGAGGCCAGGAAGTACAACACCTGCATATCCATGTCATGGGCGGGCCGCGACCCTGGTTGCGAGGCTGACAAAAGGGGCTTTCCCTTGGCTTTGCTCATGGCCGACTAAAATCGGCGTTAACGCATAGGAGTTATTCATGGGTTCGTTTTCAATCTGGCATTGGCTGATCGTTTTGCTGATCGTCGTGATGGTGTTTGGCACCAAGAAGCTCAGGAACATGGGCAGCGACCTGGGCGGCGCCGTCAAGGGCTTCAAGGATGGAATGAAGGATGGATCTGCTGGTACGGGTGCCGACGAAAAATCCGGCACCGCGGCCGCCCAGGTGGCGAATGTGCCGGGTGCAGCGGAAAAGACGACGATCGACGTCGAAGCCAAGCAGAAATCCTGAAACTTCAAGCACCACCAGCGTGATCGATCTTGGCATTTCGAAAATGGCGCTTATCGGCGCGGTGGCATTGATTGTCATCGGGCCGGAAAAGCTTCCACGCGTGGCGCGTACCGTCGGTACCCTGCTGGGCAAGGCGCAGCGTTATGTGGCGGACGTCAAGGCCGAAGTGAGCCGTTCGATGGAGCTCGACGAACTCAAGAAAATGAAGGAAACGGTGTTTGCGGCGGCCAAGGACGTCGAAAGCACGGTACAGGCCAACGCCCGGGAGTTCGAGAAATCCTGGGCTGATGCGACAAACATCAATACCGGTTCGCAGCTTGGTGAGCCTTCAGAGGCACTCGCCAGTTACCCCGCCTACCGCCATCCAAAGAAACACTGGCGCGTGAAGCAGGGGGCCACCCCGAACTGGTTCAAGGCGCGTACCGGAACGCGAACCCGGGCCTTGTCCGGTGCCGCCCGCGTCGCCAGGTTCCGGCCGCAGAAGCTCGGCTGAGTCAAATCCACATCATGACGCCAGCGGGTTTGGAGTCTTGCGGGCGTTCGGTCCGAGCGACAAGATGACTGATCCCAACAAAAAGGAAGACGAACTCGCCGGCACGGAACAGCCGTTTGTGCAGCACCTGATGGAGTTGCGTGATCGCCTGGTCTACAGTCTGATCGGTCTGGTGGTGTGCATGGTCCTGCTGGCCATCTGGCCTTCACCGAGCGGCTTGATCGACCTGATTGCCGCGCCGATCCGGGCGCACATGCCCCCCGGTGCCAAACTGATTGCGGTCGGTGTCTTCTCGCCGTTCTTCGTGCCGCTCAAGGTATTGATGATGGCCGGCGTGCTGCTGGCATTGCCGTGGCTCATGTACCAGGCGTGGGCCTTTGTCGCGCCGGGCCTTTATGGGCATGAAAAGCGGCTGGCGTTGCCGCTCATTTTCTTCGGCAGCCTGCTGGCCTATATCGGTATTGCCTTCGTGCAGTTCTTTGTGCTGGACAAGATGTTTGCCTTCATCCAGGCGGTGACGCCGGCGAGTGTCGCCGCCACACCGGACATTGCGTCCTACGTGGAGGCGATCCTGGGGCTGTACCTCGCCTTCGGCGTGGCGTTCCAGGTGCCGATCGTGGTCGTCCTGCTGGCGCGCATGAACATGGTCAGCATCGACAAGCTCAAAGAGTTCCGGGGCTACTTCATCGTGTTGTCGTTCGTCATTGCGGCAGTGCTCACGCCACCCGATGTGGTGTCGCAACTCGCGTTGGCGGTCCCGATGTGCCTTCTGTATGAACTGGGGATCTGGGCCGCCAAACTGTTCATCAAGCACACACAGGCGCCACAAGAAGACGCGGAGTCGGCAAAGCCCTGACGGCAAGCCTGCCTGTCCCTACTGCACCGGACGCCGCGGTTTAGGACGAACGCCCGGAGTGACCTCGAGTTCGAGTTTTTCACTTTGGCGCTGCACACTGAATTTGGAGGCGGATCCCGGCTTGAGGCCGGCCACACGCGTCAGCAGTTCGGACACGTTCGCGACTTCCCGCCCTCCGACAGCGGTGATCACGTCGCCGGGCCGCACGCCGGCCTGTGCGGCCGGACCGTTTTGAAGCACGCCAGTGATGATCACGCCACGCTTGGCCTTCACGCCAAAGGTTTCCGCCAGTTCGGGCGACAGGTCGTTGGGCTCGACACCGATCCAGCCGCGCGTGACCTGCCCATCCTTGATCAGGCCGTCCATCACCAGGCGCGCCGTGGAAACCGGGATGGCGAAACCAATACCCATGCTGCCGCCCGAACGCGAGTAGATGGCGGTGTTGATGCCCATCAAATTGCCATTGATGTCGACCAGTGCGCCGCCGGAGTTGCCCGGGTTGATTGCAGCGTCAGTCTGGATGAAGTTCTCGAATGTGTTGATGCCGAGCTGGTTTCGCCCCAGCGCGCTGACGATCCCGCTGGTGACCGTCTGGCCGACGCCAAACGGGTTCCCGATCGCCAGTACCTGGTCGCCGACCTGCAACGCATCCGAGTTTCCCAACACGATGACCGGCAGCTTGTCGAGATCGATCTTCAGCAACGCGAGGTCGGAATCGGGATCGGTGCCAATGACTTTGGCCGTTGCGCGGCGGCTGTCGTTGAGGATCACTTCGATCTCGTCGGCACCCTCGATGACATGGTTGTTGGTCAGCACAAAGCCGGTCGGGCTGACAATCACTCCGCTACCCAGACCGGCCTGCGGCTGATTGCCCTGGTCGCCAAAAAAGAATCGAAACCACGGGTCGTTACCCTGTGGATTCCTCTGTGCCGTCTTGCTGGTGTTGATGCTGACGACCGCGGACGAGGCCTTGAGCGCGGCCAGCCGGAAACTGCCTGGAGGGACCGCTCCGGGCATGGCTGCAGGTGCCTCGACCAGGGCCACAGCGCCGGATACCGGTGAATCCTTACCCAGCCACTGCGGCTTGAGCGTGCCGACCACGAAATACGCAGCGAGCAGAAGTGTTGCAGCCTGGGAAAAAAGCAGCCAAAGTCTTTTCATGGTCCAAATTGTAGGCCCCGGCTTGTATTCGCCAACCCGATTCGCGCGGGCCTGGCGGCGCCAGGACGACGTTCACGCTACATTGGGGCATGCCGATGCCCGCCGGTCGCAAAACCATTTTTATCGAGCCGCTCTCGCCGCGCAAGCCCGCGGTTGGCGCACCTTGCAACGGCTGTGGTGTCTGTTGCCTGGTGCAGCCGTGTCCACTCGGCATGGTCATCTCGCGCCGTCGCACCGGCGCCTGCGCGGCGCTGTTCTGGGATGGAGGCCGATCGGTCTACCGGTGTGGCGCGGTGGCGCGGCCGCAGGCCGCCCTGCACGCGGCGTTGCCAGCGAGTCTGCATCGGCTGGTCCCGTGGCTGGCGCCAGTGCTGGCGCGTCTTGCACGCCGCTGGATCGCCGCCGGCCGCGGCTGTGATAGCGCGCTCGAGGTGGATTCGCCGACAATCGATGTGATGCGGCCCCCTTCGTGAGCGTTGCCAGCGGTGCGCTCCGATTCACCCTTGTTCTCACCATGACCGACCGCGAGCAACTCGCCGATGCCTTTGACGCGCTGCTGGAGCCGGCGAAATTCCATGACTACGGGCCGAACGGACTGCAGGTCGAGGGCCGGCGCGAGGTGCGCAAGATCGTCTCGGGCGTGACGGCGAGCCGGGCCTTGATCGAAGCAGCCATCGCGGCCGGCGCCGACGCCATATTCGTGCACCACGGCTTGTTCTGGCGCGGCCAGGATGGCCGCGTCACCGGCTGGATGAAGCAGCGCCTGGCATTGTTGCTGGAGCATGACATCAACCTTTTCGCCTACCACCTGCCGCTGGACGCGCATGCGCAGTTGGGGAACAACGCGCAGTTCGGCATGGTGCTGGGACTGCAGGCAACCATGCGCTTTGGCGAGCAGGACTTGGGGTTTCTGGGCGGGCGCGTCGACGGCGCCAGCTTCGAGACGGCGGGTGTTCTCGGCCGGCATGTCGAGAGCGTGCTGAATCGGCCGGTGGTGCTGGTTCAGGGTGCTGGCGGGCCCATCGGCCGGCTGGCCTGGTGCACTGGCGGTGCACAAGCGTATTTTGAAGCCGCCATCGGTGCCGGCGCGGAGGCGTTTATCACCGGTGAAATCTCTGAGCCACAGGCGCACCAGGCGCGCGAGTGTGGTGTGGCGTACCTGGCCTGCGGGCACCATGCCACCGAACGTTATGGTGCGCCGGCCGTGGCATCCCACGTCGCCGCGCAGTTCAACTTGGCGCACGAATTCATTGACATTCACAACCCGGCGTGATCGATGGCAAAGATTGGCAACTCTCACCTGCTCAGACCAATAGCCATTACCCTGGGGGATCCGGCGGGCATCGGCCCGGAGATCATTGCGAAAGCTTTTCGCGACGCGCCGGATGACACCAAGGGTTGTTTCGTGGCCGGCGACGTGGCGACGATGCGACGCGCCGCCCGGTGGTTGTCTGGCGCAGGCAGTGTCGGTATTCCGGTCGCGGTGTTGGACGCGCCTCAGGACGCCCTGGATCTGCCCGCGCGATGTATCCCCGTGTTCCAGGTTGGTCTTCCCGCCGCGCCGATCGCCGTTGGACGCGTCAGTGCTGCGGCCGGCGCCATGGCGGCCCGCTGCGTGGTGTGGGCGGCAGATGCGGCCCTTCGTGGTGACATCGCCGCGCTGGTCACGGCTCCGTTGAACAAGGAGGCCCTGGCTGCCGCCGGCGCGCCCCACGACAGGTACCCGGGGCACACCGAAATGCTGCAGGCGCGCGCGGCGGCTTTTGCGGGAAAGACGCCGCGCGAACTGCCGGTGCGCATGATGCTTGCGAACGACGAGCTGCGCACGGTGCTGGTCAGCATCCACGTTTCGCTGCGTGCGGCGATCGATGCGGTCACGTTCGACAACGTACTCCAGACCTTGCTCATCACACACGAGGCATTGCGCGCCCTGCTGGGTCGTGCGCCACGTATTGCCGTGGCCGGTCTGAACCCGCACGCGGGCGAGGGCGGACTGTTCGGCATCGAGGAGATCGACATCATTGGGCCGGCTGTCGCGGCGGCGCGTTCGCGCGGACTCGATGTGCACGGGCCCCTGGCGCCCGACACGGTGTTCATGCGCGCGCGCGCCCGCGCCGGGCGGCCCGGCGACTTCGACGTGGTGGTCGCGATGTACCACGATCAGGGACTGATCCCGGTGAAATACCTCGGCCTGGAAAAAGGCGTCAACGTGACCCTGGGCTTGCCGATTGTGCGCACCAGCCCGGACCACGGTACGGCATTCGACATCGCGGGCACCGGCACCGCCGACGCGACCAGCCTCATCGCAGCGATCCGGATGGCCAGGACGCTCTGCGATGCGAACCCTGCGTGCGCCTTCGTCTGATGGCCGAATGCGTCTCACCCCCGGGGCGCGAAGCGACGCCGTGAACAAGTGCTCGCAGCGGGGCGAGGTGCTTTCGAGTGCCTACTTCTTGAGGCTGTCGCGTATCTGGCGCAGCAACAACACGTCTTCCGGCGTTGCGGCGGGTGGTGCTGGAGGCGCTTCCTTTTTCATCCTGTTCATCTGCTTGACCATCAGGAAGATGATGAACGCGAGGATTGCGAAGTTGACTGCGATCGTTATGAAGTTGCCGTAAGCGAGGACCGGAACACCGGCCTTTTTCAACTCGACCAATGTCATGCCGGTGCCGGACGGTACCTTGCCCAATACGACGAACATGCTGGAGAAGTCCAGGTTCCCGACCACGGCACCGACCACCGGCATGATCAGATCGGCGACCATCGAGTCCACGATCTTGCCAAAGGCGGCGCCAATGATGACGCCCACCGCCAAGTCCATTACGTTGCCCTTGAGGGCAAACTCCTTGAATTCCGACACCATGCTCATGAACTTTGCTCCGATAGTTGTGAAGAAGCCGCAAGTATTCCCAACCGCCAAAACTTGTCAAGAAAATTGCGCTGTCAAACGTAAAGAAACCGCAGATCATTCGCGGCGGCGCAGCGGCTTGATTGCCCATCATCGCCAAGTGCTCTGCGGGCCGTCAGCTACAATCGCCGGCTGACTCTGTTAGCGATGATTTCATTGAGGATTCCCATGAGTGACACCCAGGTGGACAGCAGCAAAAGGACGTGGTTGATAGCGTCCGGTTGTGCCGGCGCGGTGGGCGGCGCGTTCACAGCAGTGCCGTTCATCAGCAGCTTTCAGCCTTCGGAACGTGCCAAGGCCGCCGGGGCGGCGGTGGAAGCGGATGTCTCCGCGCTCAAGCCGGGCGAAAAGATGACAGTGGAATGGCGCGGCAAGCCGGTATGGATTGTCCGTCGCACGCCCGAACAGGTTGCTACGCTGAAGACCCTGGACCCCCAACTGGCCGACCCCAAATCGCAGCGCAAACCTGGAGAACTGACCCCGGAATATGCGCTCAACGAGGCGCGCTCGATCAAACCCGAATTGCTGGTAGTGGTCGGCATCTGCACCCATCTGGGTTGCTCGCCATCAGAGAAATTCGAGAAGGGCCCGCAGGCTTCGCTGCCAGATGACTGGCAAGGCGGCTTCTTCTGCCCATGCCATGGTTCGACCTTCGATCTGGCTGGCCGGGTGTTCAAAAACAAGCCAGCGCCCGACAACCTTGAAGTTCCGCCGCACATGTATCTGTCGGACAGCCGGTTGCTGATCGGCGAAGACAAGAAGGCCTGAACCCATGACGACATGCAGTACCGGAGCACATCGTGGCTGAAATGAAAGAAATCTCCCCCAACGCACCAGCCGCCCAAAAGCTGTTGAACTGGGTCGACAACCGATTCCCGCTGAGCAAGCTCTATAACGAGCACATGGGCGAATACTACGCCCCGAAGAATTTCAACTTCTGGTACATCTTCGGCTCGCTGGCGATGCTGGTGCTGGTGATTCAGATCGTGACCGGGATCTTCCTGACCATGCATTACAAGCCGGATGCGGCGCTGGCGTTTGGCTCGGTCGAATACATCATGCGCGACGTGCCATGGGGCTGGCTGGTGCGTTATATGCATTCAACGGGTGCATCGGCGTTTTTTGTCGTTGTATATCTGCACATGTTTCGTGGCCTGATTTATGGCAGCTACCGCAAGCCGCGCGAATTGATATGGGTATTTGGCTGTGCCATCTTCCTGTGCCTGATGGCCGAGGCGTTCATGGGTTACCTGCTACCGTGGGGTCAAATGAGTTATTGGGGCGCGCAGGTGATCGTGAATCTGTTCGCCGCCATCCCGTTCATCGGACCAGACCTGGCGCTGTTGATCCGCGGCGACTATGTGGTGGGCGACGCCACGCTGAATCGATTCTTCAGTTTCCACGTCATCGCCGTTCCTCTGGTATTGCTCGGCCTGGTGGCGGCCCACATCATCGCGTTGCACGAAGTCGGCTCGAACAACCCTGACGGCATCGAGATCAAGGCCACGAAGGGCAAGGACGGCCATCCGCTGGACGGCATTCCGTTCCATCCGTATTACACAGTGCACGACATATTTGCCGTCAGCATGTTCTTGATGGTGTTTAGCGCGATCGTCTTCTTTGCGCCGGAGTTTGGCGGCTATTTTCTCGAGTACAACAATTTCATCCCGGCCGATCCGTTGAAGACCCCGTTGCACATCGCCCCGGTGTGGTATTTCACACCTTATTACTCGATGCTGCGGGCGATCACGAACGAAATGATGTACGTACTGATGGCATGTGTCCTGGCCGGCGCGGTGTTGTCCGCCGTCAAGCTCAGACTTCCCGGCTTTCTCAAGCCCGTCATCCTGGTCGTTGCCTTGGGCGTGATCGCCATGATGTGGTCGATCGATGCCAAGTTCTGGGGCGTGGTCGTGATGGGTGGCGCGGTCATCATCCTGTTTTTCCTGCCCTGGCTCGACAACAGCGCCGTCAAGTCGATTCGTTACCGCCCGGGCTGGCACAAGTACCTGTACGGGATCTTTGTCGTCAATTTTGTCGTCCTGGCCTATCTGGGCACCCAGCCACCGTCACCGATGGGTGAACGGGTGTCGCAGGTCGGGACCCTTTTCTACTTCGGGTTCTTTATGCTGATGCCGTGGTGGAGCGCTCTGGGCGAACCAAAACCGGTCCCGCAACGCGTGACTTTTGCGGCCCATTGAGCAGGAGAAAAGACCAATGAAAAGTGCAGGTTTTTCCGGCAAGGTGGTTTATTGTTTGCTCGCCGCCCTGGGCCTGATGGCCGGGGCGCATGCGGCCACCGGCGGCATCGCGTGGGACAAGGCACCAAACAAGACCAATGATCTCGTGGCGCTGCAACACGGCGCGAAGTTGTTCGTCAACTACTGCCTCAATTGCCACTCGGCGGCGTTCATGCGCTACAACCGGCTCAAGGACATCGGATTGACCGAGCAACAGATCAAGGACAACCTGCTCTTTGCCACGGACAAGGTGGGAGAAACAATGCAGGCGGCGATCGATCCAAAGCAGGCGAAACAATGGTTCGGCGCCAACCCGCCCGACTTGTCCGTGATCGCCCGCTCGCGCTCTGCAGCCGGACAGGGTAGCGGAGCCGACTATCTGTACACCTATTTGCGAACCTACTACCAGGACGACACCAAGGGTACTGGCTGGAACAATCTCGCATTTCCAAACGTGGGCATGCCACACGTGTTATGGCAGTTGCAGGGCAACCGGCAGCCGGTCTACGAGGTCTCGTCCGAGCACGGTCATGAGGTCAAGAGCTTCAAGGGTTGGGAGCAACTGGCTCCAGGATCGATGACGCCGCTCGAGTACGACCAGGCAGTCGGTGATCTGGTCAGTTTCCTGCAGTGGATGGGCGAGCCATCCCAAAATGCCCGTACGCGGGTCGGCGTGGGCGTCCTTATTTTTCTTTGTTTGCTGACGGTGTTCACATGGCGACTCAACGCCGCCTACTGGAAAGACGTCAAATAACAACACAGCCGTGCGGGCCTCGTCCCCGCAGTGCGGCTTGATGTTTCAGAGTGGGTTTGCCATGATGCAGCCCACTCTTTTTAGTTTCGACCCGGCCGGCTTGAATGCCGGTCCGCGTTGAAGCTATGTTTTAATTTTTAGGAGCTCCCACCATGATGGTGTTGTATTCAGGAACAACCTGCCCGTTTTCCCATCGTTGCCGTTTCGTCTTGTTCGAGAAGGGCATGGATTTCGAGATTCGCGATGTCGACCTGTACAACAAGCCCGAAGACATCAACGTCATGAATCCCTACGGGCAGGTGCCCATTCTGGTCGAGCGCGACTTGATCCTGTACGAGTCGAACATCATCAATGAGTACATCGACGAGCGCTTCCCGCATCCCCAGTTGATGCCGGGTGACCCGGTCGATCGTGCCCGCGTGCGGCTGTTCCTGCTGAATTTCGAAAAGGAACTTTTTGTGCATGTTTCGACACTGGAGTCGCGCGCCGCAAAAAGCAACGAAAAACTGCTGGAGAAGTCGCGCGCCCATATTCGCGACCGGCTCACGCAACTGGCCCCGATATTCCTGAAGAACAAGTACATGCTGGGTGAAGGTTTTTCCATGCTCGACGTGGCCATTGCGCCTTTGTTGTGGCGGCTGGACTACTATGGCATCGACCTGAGCAAGAATGCGGCGCCGTTGCTCAAGTATGCCGAGCGGATCTTCTCGCGTCCGGCCTATATCGAAGCACTGACTCCGTCCGAGAAAGTGATGCGCAAGTAGGCGCTGGTGGTCCTGTCGATGATTGACGCGCAGAGCCCGACCTCGACCCGCCCTTACCTGATCAGGGCGCTGTACGAGTGGTGCACCGACAGCGGATTCACGCCCTATGTCGCAGTGATGGTCGACGACAGTGTGCAAGTGCCCAAGGAGTATGTAAAGGACGGCGAGATCGTCCTCAACATCAGCTTCGATGCGACGAGTTCGCTCAAACTGGGCAATGAGTTCATCGAGTTCAACGCGCGGTTTGGCGGCACTGCGCGCCAGATCATGGTGCCGGTGGACCGTGTGATCGCAATTTACGCGCGTGAAAATGGCCAGGGAATGGCGTTTCCGTTGCCTGCTGCTGCGGCCAAGCGACCGGACCCCAAGGAACCGGCTGTGCCTGCTTCCGACCACGGGTTCCGGCCGGCGGAGGTCGACGTCAAGTTGTTGAAACTCACGACGCCGCAAACGGATTCTGGCGCGCCCGCACCGGAACCGCCTCGCCCTGGTCCAAAAACCCGACCTACCCTGACGCGGATAAAGTAGCGTCGAATCGCGATGCCGGCTCCTGGAAGCCAGGTGGGACCGTCCTGTAAAATATTTCCAACGCCGATTTAGCTCAGTTGGTAGAGCAACCGCCTTGTAAGCGGTAGGTCAACAGTTCGAATCCGTTAATCGGCACCATTTTGACGTAGGCCCGGAGCGCGGCAGCGCGTTATGAGTTCCGCACCTTCAGCCGGATCGAATCGATGTCCCAGCCCTTCGACCGCAAATGGGATTCAAGGGCTGGCAGCAGCTGGCGCATCTTGGCGGCGGTCGCCGTGTTGTTGATCAAGAGGCACCAGACCGCACCGTCGATGGGACCGGCCTGGACCGATGACCGCAGTGCCGCCGGGATCAGATTCTGGATTGCGCCCAGGCGCGCCACCGAATCCCGGGTCAGGTCCGTCAGGCGTGCCAACACCGGTGAGTCCTGGGAGGCCTGCAAGAGGGTGACGGAGTGTTGGCGTTTCATGAAACCGACCGGTGAACGGAGCATCGAATGCACTTGATTATCACGGACGCATGGCTCGCGAAAAGCCGCGCGGTGCATTTGTCGGGTACACGTCTCGTACTGATCGGATTGGCGTTGTCCCTGGTGCTGATGCTGGTGGCGGCCGCCTTGTACCACTGGGTGTTCCTGAAGGGCGCCAGAGAGGGCTGGCCCGTGATTGGTTCGCTGGTGCGCCTGGTTGTCAAAGACGAGTTCGAGCAGCGCGACCGGTTCATGCGGGAAAACCTCGACCTCATGGCGCGCAAGCTCGGCGAAATGCAGGTCAAGATGATGCAGCTGGAGTCGCTGGGCGAGCGGGTGTCCGGCCTTGCCGGGATGAATCCGGCCGAAGTCCGTG
>JANMYG010000422.1:0-1627 GCA_031381865.1 Betaproteobacteria bacterium
AAGATCGAGGCCGGGCGCATGGACATCGAGGCACACCCGTTCGACGTGCGTGAATGCGTGGAGTCGGCGCTGGATCTGATCGGTAGCCGCGCGGCCGAGAAACAGCTCGACATCGCCTACCAGTTCGAGGGCGAGGTACCCGACGCGGTGAACGGCGACGTGACGCGGCTGCGCCAGGTGCTGCTGAACCTGCTGGCCAACGCGGTCAAGTTCACCGACTCCGGCGAGGTGGTGCTGACGCTGACATCGCGCCAGGTCGAGGGCGCGGTGGAGTTGACCTTCGCGATCCGCGACACCGGCATCGGCCTGTCGGAGCAGGGCATGGGCCGGCTGTTCCAGAGCTTCAGCCAGGCCGATTCGAGCACCACGCGCAAGTACGGCGGCACCGGCCTGGGGCTGGCCATCAGCAAGCGCCTTGCCGAGCTGATGGGCGGCAGCATGCGCGCCGAAAGCGCCGGGCCGGGCCATGGCACCACCTTCACCTTCAGCATCGTGGCCCCCCTGGCCGATTCGCCGCAGGCGCGCCGGCGCGAACTGCTGGGCCAGCAGCCGGCGCTGGCGGGCAAACGCATGCTGGTGGTGGACGACAACGCCACCAACCGCAGGATCCTGGCGCTGCAGGCCGGCAAGTGGGGCATGCAGGTGCGCCACACCGAGTCCGCCGGCGAGGCGCTGCGCTGGCTCGAGCAGGGCGAGGTGTTCGAGGTGGCGGTGTTCGACATGCACATGCCCGAGATGGACGGTTTGGCGCTGGCCATCCGCGCGCATGCGCTGCGCCCTGCGCTGCCGCTGGTGTTGTTCACCTCGCTCGGGCGGCGCGAGGCGGGCGACACCGAAGGTCTGTTCACCGCCTACCTGAACAAGCCGCTGCGCCAGTCGCAGCTGTTCGACACGCTGGCAGGCTTGTTCATGGCGCCCGACGCGCCAAAATCCGGGGCGGCGCCCGCCAAGGCCGCGGTCACCGAGGAGCTGGCGCTGAAACATCCGCTGCGAATCCTGCTGGCCGAGGACAACGTGGTGAACCAGAAGCTCGCCATGCGGCTGCTGCTGCAGATGGGTTACCGCGCTGACCTCGCCAGCAACGGCCTGGAGGCGGTCGAGGCGGTGGGCCGGCAGGTCTACGACGTGGTGCTGATGGACGTGCAGATGCCCGAGATGGATGGCCTGGAAGCCTCGCGCCAGATCACGTCCCTGTGGCCGGCCGGGCAGCGTCCGCGCATCATCGCGATGACCGCCAACGCGATGCAGGGCGACCGCGAGATGTGCCTGGCCGCCGGCATGGACGACTACATCACCAAACCGATCCGCGTCAACCAGCTGGTGCAAGCGCTGGCCAGCGCCGATGCCCGCCATGACTAGGACCACAGGCGCGCCTGCGCCCCGTGTGTCTCGCCGCCCGGTTTCACCCCCGGCGTGCGGCCCCTCCCAGTCCTCGGTGATCCCGTCGCATGAGGTAGTCCCGGCAAAGGCTGTCATCCCGGCGCAGGCCGGGATCCAGTGCGCCCGCGAAGGCGCGTAAACAGCACGGTGCAAGTCCGTGTCGGGGTAAGCCAAAGCCCCGTAGCTGAAGGTAACTGCGTCACTGTGAGGTGGGGTGGGGAGCAACCGGAGGCGAATTGGCGGTCCG
>JANMYG010000428.1:0-8722 GCA_031381865.1 Betaproteobacteria bacterium
TTGCGGCGTGCCGGCCTTGATCTGGTCGCCGATCACGATCGGCGCGACGAAGGCGCCGTAGGCGGCAACCGCCGAAGTCCAGCCCAGCACCGGGCCGGCCTGCGTGCGGTCGAAGATCACGCCGATGGTGCGGAAGGTCGATCCGTTGCCGATGCCGCTGGCGAAGAACAGCACGATGAACAGGCCCAGGAAGGCCGGGAAGAACTGCTCCGGCGTGGCCGAGCCGTAGGCCTGCATCATCACGTAGCCGACCGCGACCGAGGCCAGCACCATCACCGCCGAGATGATCTGCGTCACGATCGAGCCGCCGACCTTGTCCGAGATCCAGCCGCCGATCGGCCGCACCGCCGCGCCGACGAAGGGGCCGATCCAGGCGTAGGCGAGAACACTCGGCGCGTTCGGGTTGTTCAGCGTGTGCTGCAGCACGCCCGCGGCGTTGGGCACATGGCTGACGCCGAAGATCACCTTCATCGACAGCGGCAGCGCCATCGAGAAACCGATGAAGGAACCGAAGGTCACGATGTACAGCGCCGTCAGCGACCAGGTGTGTTTGTCCTTGAAGATCAGGAACTGCTTGCTCACGCCTTCCTTCATCGGGCCGAACGCCGCCAGCTTCATCACCAGCAGGGCACTCACGATGTCCAGCGGGATCGCGACCCACATGCTGATCAGGCCCAGGCCGGTGGGCTTGGGAAGGTACAGGTACAGGCCCAGGATCGACGGCACGAAGGCCAGCGTGTACAGATAGGTGATCTTGGCGAATGCGACGATCGGGTTGCCGCTGTCGGGCGTCACCGTCTTGAGGTTGTTCATGCCGAACCAGCACAGGATCGACAGCGGCACCAGCGAAATCAGCCAGGCGAAGCCGGCGTTCTGGATCCAGGTCGGCGTCCCGGCGGCGATCTTGCCGAAGATCCAGCCGCTGTCCTTGGCCAGCGTCATCGGCTCGCCGCCGATGGCGCCGAACAGGCCCACCGTCATCACCAGCGGGATCACGATCTGCATTGTGGTGACGCCGAAATTGCCCAGGCCCGCGTTGAGGCCGAGCGCCGTACCCTGCAGCCGCTTGGGGAAGAAGGTGCTGATGTTGGACATGGAGCTGGCGAAGTTGCCGCCGCCAACACCGCACCACAGCGCCATCAGCTGGAACGCCCACAGCGGCCAGTCCTTGTGCTGCAACACGATGCCGGTTCCCAGCGCGGGCGCCAGCAGCATCGCGGTGGTCAGGAAGATGGTGTTGCGCCCGCCCGCCAGCCGGACCAGGAACGAGGCCGGGATACGCATCGTGGCGCCCGAGATGCCGGCGATCGCGGTCAGCGTGAACAACTCGGCCTGGGTGAAGGGAAACCCCAGGTTGAGCATCTGGACCGTGATGATGCCCCACATGCCCCAGACCGCGAAGCCGCACAGCAGCGCGGGGATCGAAATCCACAGGTTGCGGTAGGCGATCTTCTTGCCGGTCGACTCCCAGAATGCCTGGTCCTCGGGGCGCCAGTCGGCGATGTCGGCGCCGCTGCTGGCGGCCGGCGCGGTCGCGCCTGATTTGGAGAGCGTGCCCATGGTGTTCCTCGGTTAGCCGTTGATTGCAAATTCGCGGGCGTTCCTGCCCATCAGTTCGGTGCGGCGTACTTCGGTCCAGTACATCCAGATCAGGGAGACCCACACCACGCCGTACATCAGCATGAAGGCGCTCGAGCGGATGCCGGTCAGGTCCATCAGCGCGCCGAACATGATCGGCAGCACGAAGCCGCCCAGCCCGCCGGCCAGCCCCACGATGCCGCTGACGGTGCCGATGTTGGTCGGGTAGTCGTCGCTGATGTACTTGAAGACGCTGGCCTTGCCGAACGCCCACGCGATGCCGAGCACGAACATCAGCGCCGTGAAGGCATAGACGTTGAGGCCGAGGTGGAAGCTTCTGGGCCCGTCCACCGTGAGCACCGTGAAATCGGTCTGCGGATAACTGAGCAGGAACAGGCAGATCCAGCTGACCCACAGGACCCACCAGGTGACGCTGTGCGCGCCGTATTTGTCCGAAAACCAGCCGCCGACCGCACGCAGCACGCCGCCGGGCAAGGAGAAACACGCGGCCAGCAGCGCGGCGGCCCGGATGTCGAGGCCGAACTCGCCCACGTAGTACTGCACCATCCAGAGCGACATCGCCACGTAGCCGCCGAACACGATCGAGTAGTACTGGCAGTACTTCAGGACCTTGGGTTCCCGGAGCATCTTGAGCTGGTCGCTGAACTTGGTGTTCGACGGCACCAGGTGCGCCGGGTCGCTGTAGCTGAACATCCAGAACAGCACCACCGTGCCCAGCATGATGGCCGCGTAGACCTGCGGCACCATGGTCCAGCCGAAGGCCACCAGCAGCGCCGGCGCGACGAACTTGTTCACCGCGGCGCCGGAGTTGCCGGCTCCGTAGACCCCCATGGCAAATCCCTGGTTGGCTTTTGGGAACCAGCGCGCCACATACGGTGTGCCAACCGAGAACGAACCCCCGGCGAGGCCGACGAACAGGCCGATGACGAGAAAGTGCCAATAGGCCGTGGCATAACTCATCATCCAGATGGCCGGCACCGTGAGCGCCATCAGTATCGCCATCACGATGCGTCCGCCGTATTTGTCGGTCCAGATGCCCAGTGGCACACGGATCAGCGAGCCGGTCAGCACCGGGGTCGCGGTCAGCAGCCCGAACTCGGTCGAATTGAGGCCGAGCGTCTTCTTGATCGGGATGCCTATCACGCCGAACATCATCCACACCATGAAACACACCGTGAACGCCAACGTGCTGACGAGCAGCACCGACAGCGCCTGTCCTTTTCTGGTCATGTCAAAGCTCCTGTTTGCATGCCATGACTTTAGGATGCCGGCGCGCATGCCGACATCCCCCAGTGGGACGTGCCGGCGCGGGCAGAGGAACTATGGCGCCACGCCCGCGGGTAGTCCGGTGGAACTAGGACCGGGACAAAGCGGTGTATTGTTGCGCCAGATCAAACCGGCCGGCGCCGGATCAGAGCAGGCCGCTTTCCGTCGCCAGCACGGCGGCGTGCACACGCGAACTCACGTCGAGCTTGCGCAGGATGTGCTGCACGTGGATCTTGACGGTGGTCTCGGCGATCGAGAGCGTGCGCGCGATCTCCTTGTTGCTGGCGCCGCTGGCGATGCCGCGCAGGATCTCGAGTTCGCGCGGCGACAACGACGCCAGCGGGCCGGCCGGCGCGGGCGTGGTTGTGGCGACCCGCGCGGTGGAACTGCCGGCCGCGCTGCGGTAGGCTGCCACCAGTTTGCCGGTCATCTCCTGCGCGACCACGCTTTCGCCGCGCATGGCGCCGCGGATCGCGGCCGACAGCGCGTCGCCCTCCATGGTCTTGAGCAGGTAGCCGCTGGCGCCGTTGCGCAGCGCGGCCGCCAGATCGTCTTCGTCCTCGCTCACGGTCAGCATCAGGATGCGCGCCGCCGGGGCGACCTCGCGCAGTGCCGGTATCGCGTCCACGCCGTTGACGCCGGGCAGGTGGTTGTCGAGCAGGATCAGGTCGGGCTGCCATTCGTGCGCCCGGCGCTGCGCTTCACCCGCGTCCGCCGCGTCACCGACAACCTGGAACTGCGCGTCGCGCGACAGCAGCGCGGTCAGGCCGCGGCGAAACAACGTATGGTCGTCGACCACCAGGATTCTGATCGGGGCAGGATCGCGGCTGGGCATGCGGTGGGTGCGTCGCGCGGGTGGTCAGCGTGTCGCCAGGGCTTCTTGCCCGGCGGCTTGCGTGGCCGCGGCGCGGGGTGTCGGCGCCAGCGTCAGGATCACCGAGGTGCCGCGGCCCGGCGCGCTGATGACCTCCAGCTGCGCACCGATGCGCTGCGCGCGCTCCTGCATGATGCGCAGGCCGACGTGGGTCTCGTCCTCGATGCCGGGCCCGTTGGAGAATCCGGCGCCGTTGTCGCGCACCTCGAAGCGCCACTGGGGCTGTTGCTGCACGTCGAGCCAGACCTGGCGCGCGCCGGCGTGTTTGCGCACGTTGGACAGGGCCTCCTGCACCACATGCAGCACCTGCAGCTGCAGGTCGGGCGCCAGCGGCAGGCCGTGGCCCTCGATCGCCAGCGCGGTCGGCAAGCCGGTCTGTTGCTCGAACTTGCGCAGCGTGGTCTTGAGCGCGGGTTCGATGTCCTCCGCGTTGGCGCGGGTACGAAAATGCACCAGCAGCTCACGCACGTCGGCATAACTCTCGCGCACGCCGGCGTCGATCTCGTCCAGCACGCGTTGGGCCTGCTGCGGGTCGGTGCTGTTCAGGGCGTCCTGCATCAGTTGCACCTGGATCTTCAGGAACGCCAGCGACTGCGCGATCGAGTCGTGCAGCTCACGTGCCAGGAAGCTGCGCTCCTGCGCCACCGCCGCTTCCTTTTCGAGCGCGTTCAGGCGCATGTTCTCCATGGCGGCGGCCAGATGCGCGGTGAGCGCTTCCAGCAGCGAGCGCTCGGCGCCGGCGACGTCGCAGCGGGCGTGGAAGAACAGGTCGACCTCGCCCATCAGGCGTTCGTGCAGGCGGATCGGTATCGACACGACGGTCTCGAAGCCGGCCAGCGCGCAATGCTGCATGCGGGCCGGTTGCATGCTGCGGATCGGGATCACCCGCAAGCCGGCGGCTGCCAGCGCGGAGCCGCAATGGCAGTCGCCCGCCTGCACGCAGTGTTCGGCCTCCAGCATCGCCACCGGCAAGCCCTCGGAGGCGAGCATCAGGTAGCGCTGGTTGGTTTCGTCCGACCAGCGCAACGCCACGCCGTCGGCGCGCGCGACCGGGCGCACGCGCCGCACGAAGCCCTGGGTCAGCTGTTCGAGCGTGGTGGCATTGGCGACCAGAGTCGTGACGTCGTAGAGCGCTTCCAGGCGCTCGCGTTTTTCCTGCAGCTCGGCGGTTTTTTCGGCCACCCTGGATTCCAGGTGCCGGTACATCGACTGCACGTGGCCGGCCATGCCGTTGAACCCGTCCGCCAGCGTGCCGAATTCGTCGCTGCTGACGCGGTCGACCCGGGCCGAAAAGTCGCCTTCCTGCATGCGCCGGATCGCCTGTTTGAGCGAACCCAGCGGCTCAAGCACGAACAGGTATCCGGTGTATACCAGCGCGGCGGCGCCGATGACGGCGAGGGCCATCATCGCCAGCTGGGCCAGATGCAGCAGCGCGGTCCAGCGCGACATGTGGGATTCGATGCCGCGCACCAGCGCGTCGATATGCTCCACGAAGACGGCGGTGTCGGCGTGCAGCGCGGCCGTCGTGGCCGGCGGGGTGTTGATCCAGCGCGCGTGGTAACGAGCCCAGTCGGCCTGCACGATCGCGAAGCGCGCGCGCACGGTATCGTCCCAGGGGACGAACAACGGGCGGTCCGGGTCGCCGTTCTGGAGCAGGGCCAGGCTTTGCCGGAACTCGGCTGCCTCGGGCACCAGCCGATCACGTTCGGAGGTGCCCACCGCCAGCGACATCCGGTAGGCCTGCATGCGCATGCGCCCGGCCTCGTTGACCGCCGCCGCGCCGCCTTCGAGTTGCCACGAGACCCACAGCGTCAGCGCGATCGAGACCAGCGCCAGCAGCAGGAACGGCGTCGCCACCAGCGCCAGCTTGGCGCCAAGGTTCCAGTGTTTGGGCTGCGGCATGCCCGGATTGTGCCTCGGCCCGCCAAGGCGCAGCGCCAACCGCGCTGGAGCCCGCCAGCGGGTGGCCCCGGCTCAGGTGGTGCGTTCGAAGATCGCGGCAATGCCCTGGCCGCCGCCGATGCACATCGTGACCAGCGCGTAGCGGCCCTGGATGCGCTCGAGTTCGTACAGCGCCTTGACTGTGATCAGTGCGCCGGTGGCGCCGATCGGGTGGCCCAGGGAGATGCCCGATCCGTTCGGGTTGACCTTGGCCGGGTCGAGCCCGAGGTCGCGCGTGACCGCGCAGGCCTGTGCGGCAAAGGCCTCGTTGGCTTCGATCACGTCGAGGTCCTGCACCGTCAGGCCGGCCTTCTCGAGGGCTTTGCGGGTGGCCGGCACCGGGCCGATCCCCATGTACTTGGGGTCCACGCCGGCATGGGCATAAGCCACCAGGCGCGCCATCGGCTTGAGCCCGCGCGCAAGCGCGACCCCGCGCTCCATCAGCACCACGGCGGCGGCGGCATCGTTGATGCCGGAGGCGTTGCCGGCGGTCACGGTGCCGTTCTCCTTCAGGAATGCGGGTTTGAGTTTTGCCATGTCCTCGATCGAGCAGTTGGGCCGGAAGTGCTCGTCGACCTCGAACGCGACGTCGCCCTTGCGCGTCTTCTGGATGATCGGCAGGATCTGCGCCTTGAAGTAACCGGCCTTGGTCGCGCGTTCGGCCCGGTTGTGGCTCTGCAGCGCCAACTGGTCCTGGTCGGCGCGCGTGATGCCCCATTTGGCCGCGATGTTCTCGGCCGTGACCCCCATGTGGATGTTGTGGAACGGGTCGTGCAGGGCGCCCACCATCATGTCGATCATCTTGGTGTCGCCCATGCGAACACCCCAGCGGCTGGACAGGCTGGCATACGGGGCGCGGCTCATGTTCTCGGCGCCGCCGCCGATCGCGACGTCGGTGTCGCCCAGCGCGATCGCCTGCGCCGCCGATACGATGGCCTGCAGCCCCGAGCCGCACAGCCGGTTGACGTTGAACGCCGGGGTGCCCTCGCCGCAACCGCCGTTGATGGCCGCCACGCGCGACAGGTACATGTCCTTGGGCTCGGTGTTGACCACGTGGCCAAACACGACGTGTCCCACGTCTTCACCCGACACGTTGGCCCGCTTCAGCGACTCGCGAACCACCTGGGCCGCCAGCTCGGTTGGCGCGATGTCCTTGAGGCCGCCGCCAAATGTGCCAATGGCGGTACGTACTGCGCTGACGACAACAACTTCTCGGCTCATGGGATTTCCTTCTGGGATCGGTGAATGGGAAGCGTAGTGTGACGCAGATAAGTTTCTGGCAGCTTACTTTCAGGATTGTCCGACCCGCGCCAAGTGGCGTTCGATCGGCCAGATCCACCGGGGACTGCCGTGTCCAGTCCGGAGCCTGCCGTTGGGTCGACGCCACACGGCCCTGTGACCCTTCGACGCTCTCAGGACAGGCCGGGCTCGAGGCGAACGCGCCGAACCCTTGAACGGCATGGCGAAGCAGGGCGTGGCCCAGCGTCGCCGGGCCGCAGGCCGCCATTCGATCAGGCGGCGACGATGATCGGAAAGTTGGCGCGCAATCCGTCGGCGACCGGCGCAAACGCCACCGTCACGGCGGCACGGTCCGTGTCATCGCGCAGGTTGCGCCAGACGAAATCGCGCGCGTTGTGCGGGTCCCCCAGCACGTACAACTGGGTCGTGAGCAGCGCGCGCGCGCCGAGTTTGACCTTGACATGGATGTGCGGCGTGCGCCCGCCGTAGGCGACCGGGCGTATGGTGCGAAAGCGGTACTGGCCATCGGCCGCCACGGCGACCTTGCCAAAACCCTGGAACGCCTGGTCGGCGCGATTGCCGTCGCCCGGATGGTGGTAATGGCCACCTTCGTCGCATTGCCATATCTCCACTTGCGCGCCGCGTAGCGGCCTGCCGTCCAGGTCGGTCACGACGCCTTCGACCCATGCCGGCTGGCCGCGTCCGTAGATCAGCGCGCCGTTGCGCAGCAGGTCGAAGTCGTCGTCCCCTGGCAGCGTCACCGGGTAGAAAGGTCCCTCGGTCTGGGCCGGCGTGACACGCCGGGGCGCCTGCGGCTGGGCGCGCGGCCCGAGCCACAACGCGGGTGCCGCCACCAGCGCGGCGGCCAGCGCGCGCCGGCCATGGTTCGGTGTCAATGCAGGGTATCGGTGGGGCATGGGTCACCTCGTCTTTGACTGTCTGAGCGCGTGGGCGGGCCGAAGTTCCGCGCCGGCGCGGCGCGCCATGGCTGACCCGCCGGTGCCGGGTCGGGCGCGCGCTGAAACAAATCGACATGTTCCGATACCGCCGTGCAAGCACTTCCGGTCGACGCTGCGCCACCATGGGAACCCTGTACAACCACTTCCCACGAGGAAATCACCATGAAACCCTGGATCAAACGCACGTTGATCGGCTTGTTCGGCGCAAGTATCGTTGTCGGTGGCCTGAGCGCCTGCGGCTACCGCCACCACCAACATGGCATGGCCATCAGCGAGGAGGACTCGGCCAGGTTCAAGCAGAAGATGGTCGAGCGCGTGGGCAAGGAACTCGAACTCAACGAGCAGCAGAAGCAGCGGCTGGCGACCCTGGGCGACCGCATGCGCGAGCAGCGCCTGGCACTGGTGGGCAAGACCACCGACCCGCGCGCCGAGGTGCAGTCGCTGGTCGTCGGCGCGCAGTTCGACAAGGCGCGGGCCCAGGCGATCATCGAGGAAAAGACCAGCGCGGTCCGCAGCAAGGCGCCGGAGGTGATCGCCGCGGCGGCGGATTTCTTCGACAGCCTGACCCCGGCCCAGCAACAAAAAGTGCGCGACTTCATGCAACGGCGCCACGGCTGGTTCAGCCGCGGCTGAGAGCGTGAGAGGCAATCCAATGCACCCGCGTGAGGCCCCAAAACAGGTCCAATCTAGGCGCAAAGCGCACCCGGGGTTGGGCCCCGGGGAGGCTTTGCAACAACGAGTGGGCCTGTTTTGGGGCCTCACCCGAAGGGCCGGGGTACCCAAGGGCGCTGGGGGGTGTTGCGCCGCTTGCCAAGGCACCAGCCTTGGCTGCGCGACGCGCCTA
>JANMYG010000448.1:0-27969 GCA_031381865.1 Betaproteobacteria bacterium
CACGGACGTGACCGGGGCGATCGAGCTGCCCGAGGGCAAGGAGATGGTCATGCCCGGGGACAACGTGTCGATCACGGTCAAGCTGATCAACCCGATCGCGATGGAAGAGGGCCTGCGCTTCGCAATCCGCGAAGGCGGCAAGACCGTCGGCGCCGGTGTGGTTGCCAAGATCATCGCGTAATTCAAGCCAACCGAAGGAATCGCCATGGCAACCAAACAGAAAATCCGCATCCGCCTGAAGGCGTTTGACTACAAGCTGATCGACCAGTCTGCGGCCGAGATCGTCGACACGGCGAAGCGAACCGGCGCCATCGTCAAGGGCCCGGTTCCACTGCCGACGCGCATGAAGCGCTTTGACATCCTGCGCTCGCCGCACGTCAACAAGACCAGCCGGGACCAGCTCGAGATCCGCACGCACCAGCGTTTGATGGATATCGTGGACCCGACCGACAAGACGGTCGATGCCTTGATGAAGCTCGATCTGCCAGCCGGGGTGGATGTGGAAATCAAGCTGCAGTAACGCGCAGTAGCCGGGCAAAACAATGCCGCGCAGCATTCGGCGCCAGTTAGCGCGCCGCGCTTGCTCAAGCTGCAATCAGATGGCATAATGTTAGGCTTGGTCGAATTTGCAAATCAGCCTCGGCCAAGGTTTATCAACAGTCTTTCACGCAAGAAACGTCGCAGCCAATTGCAGTTGCGGCGGTGAAAGTTACGGAGAAAAAATATGAGTCTAAGCAACTCCCTCGGGTTGCTGGGCCGCAAGGTGGGAATGATGCGCCTGTTCACCGATGAGGGGGATGCAATCCCTGTCACGGTGGTGGACGTGTCAAACAACCGCGTGACCCAGATCAAAACCCAAGAGAACGACGGTTATGTCGCCTTGCAGGTGACGTTCGGCGCGCGAAAAGCGTCCCGCGTAACCAAACCGGCCGCCGGGCACCTTGCGAAAGCAGGCGTTGAAGCCGGTGAGATCATCCGGGAATTCCGAGTCAGCGCCGATGCCGCCGCCAAGTACCAGGCTGGCGCGACAGTTCCGGTGAGCGACGTTTTTGCGGTTGGCCAAAAGGTGGACGTGCAGGGCACGACGATCGGCAAGGGCTTTGCCGGAACCATCAAGCGCCACCACATGAAGTCGCAGCGGGCGTCGCACGGCAACAGCCGCTCGCACAACGTCCCGGGCTCCATCGGCATGGCCCAGGACCCGGGCCGCGTGTTTCCGGGCAAGCGCATGACGGGTCATCTGGGTGATGACACGGTGACCACCCAAAATCTCGACGTGATACGCATCGACGAAGCGCGGCAACTCTTGTTGATCAAGGGCGCGGTTCCCGGCGCACCCGGCGGATTCGTGACCGTTCGCCCGGCGATCAAGGTCAAAGTCCAGAACGAAGCCACGAAAGGAGCGAACTGATGCAGCTCGAACTCCTGAATGACCAAGGCCAGGCGACTTCCAAGTTCGACGCGCCGGAGACGGTGTTCGGACGCGAATACAACGAAGATCTGGTGCACCAGGTGGTTGTCGCGTTCCAGGCCAATGCGCGCCAGGGCACACGCGCCCAGAAAGACCGCGAACAGGTCAAGCACTCGACCAAGAAGCCGTTCAAGCAAAAAGGCACGGGCCGTGCCCGGGCCGGTATGACGTCCTCGCCGCTGTGGCGTGGAGGTGGCCGGATATTCCCGAACATGCCGGACGAAAACTTCAGCCACAAGATCAACAAGAAGATGTACCGGGCCGGCATGGCGTCGATCTTCTCGCAGCTTGCGCGCGAAGGGCGCCTGGCGGTGGTCGATTCGCTCAGCGTCGAGTCTCCCAAGACCAAGCCGCTGGCTGCCAAGTTCAAGGCGATGAACCTGGACTCGGTGATGGTGATCGCCGACCAGGTCGACGAGAACCTGTATCTGGCCTCGCGCAATCTGGTGAACGTGCTGGTCGTCGAGCCGCGTTATGCCGATCCGGTTTCATTGGTTCATTACCGCAAGGTCCTTGTCACCCGGGCCGCAATGGACAAGCTCAAGGAGATGTTCGCATGAGCGCCCTGAAATTCGAAGAGAGCCGCCTGATGCAGGTTCTGGTCGCGCCCATCGTGTCTGAAAAGGCAACCATGGTCGCGGAGAAGTCCAACTCGGTGACCTTCAAGGTACTGCAAGATGCGACCAAGCCGGAAATCAAGGCGGCGGTCGAGTTGATGTTCAAGGTCGAGGTCAAGGGCGTTTCGGTGGTGAATACCAAAGGGAAGTCCAAGCGCTTTGGCAAGTCGATGGGCCGGCGGGACAATATTCGCAAGGCCTATGTAACGCTCAAGCCGGGCCAAGAGTTGAACCTGGGCGGGGAGGCTGCGTAATCATGGCTGTCATCAAGATGAAACCAACTTCCCCGGGCCGTCGTGGCGTGGTGAAGATTTCCCGGGACCACCTCTACAAGGGCGAGCCCTACGCCCCCTTGCTGGAGCCGCAGTTTCAGCAGGCCGGTCGCAACAACAACGGCCACATCACGACGCGCCACAAGGGCGGTGGACACAAGCACCACTACCGTGTGGTCGATTTCCGTCGTGCCAAGGATGGCATTCCAGCCAAGGTCGAGCGCATCGAATACGACCCCAACCGCTCGGCCCACCTGGCGCTGGTCTGTTATGCCGACGGCGAGCGCCGCTACATCATCGCGCCGCGCAGTCTGGAGGTCGGCGCAACGATACTGAACGGTGCCGAGGCCCCGATCCGTGTCGGCAATACCTTGCCGATCCGCAATATCCCGGTTGGCTCCATCATCCACTGCATCGAGTTGCAGGTCGGAAAGGGCGCGCAGATCGTGCGTTCTGCCGGCACCTCGGCGACCCTGCTGGCGCGTGAGGGCACGTACGCGCAGGTCCGGATGCGGTCCGGCGAGGTGCGCAAGATCCACATTGATTGCCGGGCCACCATCGGCCAGGTCGCGAACGAGGAGCACAGTCTGCGCCGTCTGGGCAAGGCCGGTGTCAAGCGCTGGATGGGTATTCGCCCGACGGTGCGCGGAGTCGTCATGAACCCGGTGGACCACCCCCACGGTGGCGGCGAAGGCAAGACCGGCGAGGGTCGCCATCCTGTCGATCCATGGGGCAACCTGACCAAGGGTTACCGTACCCGCAACAACAAGCGTACACAGGTCATGATCGTGTCGCGGCGCAAGAAGTAAGGGGCACGAACATGACACGATCTCTCAAGAAAGGTCCGTTTGTGGACCACCATTTGGCAGCCAAGGCCGACAAGGCCGTGACCACCAAAGACAAGAAGCCGATCAAGACCTGGTCGCGGCGCTCGATGATCCTTCCGGAATTCATCGGTTTGACGATCGCGGTTCACAACGGCAAGCAGCATGTGCCGGTCTATATCACCGATCAAATGGTGGGCCACAAATTGGGCGAGTTCGCATTGACGCGAACGTTCAAGGGCCACCCGGCTGACAAAAAAGTCGTGCGAAAGTAAGGCGGTACCATGGAAACTAAAGCAACTTTGCGCGGCGTGCGCCTGTCGGTGGACAAGGGTCGCCTGGTCGCCGACCTGATTCGCGGCAAGAAGGTCGATCAGGCCCTGAACGTCTTGCAGTTCACGCAGAAAAAAGCCGCCGTGATCATCAAGAAGGTCCTTGAGTCCGCAATCGCCAACGCGGAGCATAACGACGGCGCCGACATCGACGAGTTGAAGGTCAAGACCATCTACGTCGAGCAAGGCGCCTCGCTCAAGCGATTTACCGCCCGCGCCAAAGGTCGCGGAAACCAAATCAGAAAACCCACGTGCCATGTGTACGTGACGGTCGGCAACTGAAAAAGGCCTGGAAAACATGGGACAAAAAATCCACCCGACCGGCTTTCGACTGTCTGTCAGCCGTAACTGGGCATCGCGTTGGTACGCCAACGACCGCGATTTCGCCGGCATGCTCGCCGAAGACATCAAGGTGCGCGAGTACCTCAAGAAGAAGCTCAAGAACGCCTCGGTATCGCGCGTACTGATCGAGCGCCCGGCGAAGAACGCGCGCATCACGATCTTTTCGGCGCGGCCGGGGGTGGTGATCGGCAAGAAG
Organism: Betaproteobacteria bacterium; assembly: GCA_031381865.1. Taxonomy (GTDB): domain Bacteria; phylum Pseudomonadota; class Gammaproteobacteria; order Burkholderiales; family Burkholderiaceae_C; genus CAISIP01. The sequence goes on from JANMYG010000448.1 coordinate 4,055, forward strand.
GGCGAGGACATCGAGAACCTCAAACGCGAACTCGGCAAGCAACTGGGGGTTCCTGTCGCGGTCAACATCGAGGAAGTGCGCAAGCCGGAAATCGATGCAAAACTGATCGCTGACAGCATCACGCAGCAGCTCGAGAAACGCATCATGTTCCGCCGCGCCATGAAGCGCGCGATGCAAAACGCAATGCGCCTGGGTGCATTGGGGATCAAGATCATGTCGTCGGGCCGCCTGAACGGCATCGAGATCGCGCGCTGCGAGTGGTACCGCGAAGGCCGGGTGCCGCTGCACACCCTGCGCGCAGACATCGATTACGGAACTTCCGAGGCGAAAACCACTTACGGAGTGATCGGGGTGAAAGTTTGGGTCTACAAGGGTGATACCTTGGGGCGCAATGATTTGCCGGCCGCCGTTGAGCCACGCTCGGACGACGAGCGGCGCCCGCGCGGCCCACGCCGCGACGCACGCCCGGGTACAGACCGCCCGCCAGCGCGTCCCGCCCGCCGCCCCATGGGCGCCAATACCGCTCCGGCGGATGGCAGTGACAAGCCTGCGGAGGCAACCCCTGGGATTGCCGCCGCCGATGCCACGAAACCCACCGTTAAGCGCGTCCGCAAGGTAAGCGCGCCAGCTGCAGCAGCTGACGGTACCAAGGCCTCCTGAGGGGCCGAGCAAAACGGAGAACAAACATGCTGCAACCAGCTCGTAGAAAGTACCGCAAGGAGCAAAAGGGCCGCAACACCGGCATTGCAACCCGTGGCAGCACGGTCGCATTCGGTGATTTCGGTCTCAAGTCCACTGATCGGGGCCGTTTGACGGCGCGCCAGATCGAGTCGGCGCGCCGTGCAATTTCTCGCCACGTCAAGCGTGGCGGCCGCATCTGGATCCGGATCTTCCCGGACAAGCCGATTTCCCAAAAACCAGCCGAAGTCCGCATGGGCAACGGCAAGGGGAACCCGGAGTATTACGTGGCAGAGATCCAGCCAGGCAAGGTGTTGTACGAGATTGTCGGTGTGCCCGAGGAATTGGCGCGTGAAGCGTTTCGACTGGCCGCGGCAAAGTTGCCATTGCGTACCACCTTTGTGGCCCGCATGATCGGCCAATGACGGCCGCCGCACCCTTTCGGAGAACACCCTGTGAAAACCACTGAACTACGCCAGAAAGACGTTGCCGCCCTGGAAACGGAAGTCAAGTCGCTGCAAAAAGCGCATTTCGGCTTGCGCATGCAAAAGGCCACGCAACAACTCAACAACACCGCCACGTTGCGCTCGACGCGCCGCGATATCGCCCGCGCGAAGACGATTCTTGCGGAAAAGAAAAGCGCGGCTGTTTCCGTGTCCCAAGGAGCCACAAAATGACGGAAGCCAAGGTATCCCTCAAACGCACCTTGATCGGCAAGGTGGTCAGCGACAAGCGCGCCAAGACCGTGACAGTGCTGATCGAGCGCCGAGTCAAGCACGAGCTGTACGGGAAGATCGTCGGCAAGTCGAGCAAATACCACGCCCATGATGAAAAGGGCGAGTACAAGATGGGCGACATGATCGAAATCACCGAGAGCCGGCCGATCTCGAAGACCAAGAACTGGGTTGCCACGCGCCTGGTCGAGAAAGCCGCCGCGGTCTAGGTCCATCCGGCGATTGCACGGCAACGATGCGAAAAGCGGCTCACAATGTGAGCCGCTTTGTTTTGGGAGACGACGCCACGTTGTGGTGCCGGATGCCTGGTGCAACAGCCAATTACCAATTCGATTTTTTTCAGGAGCAAGTGATGATTAAAGTAGGCGACCAACTTCCCGAAGCCACGTTGATGGAGTTTTCCGAAGTGGAAGGAAACGGCTGCAGCATCGGACCCAATCCGGTGGCGACATCGAAGGCCACCGCCGGCAAGACGATTGCCCTGTTTGCCCTCCCCGGCGCGTTCACTCCGACATGCTCGGCCAAGCACGTGCCTGGATACCTGGAGAAGTTCAACGATCTCAAGGCGGCCGGTGTAGACGAGATCTGGTGCGTGAGCGTCAACGACGCCTTTGTGATGGGCGCGTGGGCACGCGACCTGAAGTCGGCTGGCAAGGTGCGCATGCTCGCCGACGGTGACGCTGCGTTTGCCAAGGCCACCGGCTTGACGCTGGACCTGACCGGCAAGGGCATGGGGTTGCGCAGCTGCCGTTATTCGATGCTGGTCAAGGATGGCAAGGTCGCCTCGCTCAACGTCGAAGCGCCTGGCAAATTCGAAGTGAGCGACGCAGCGACGCTGCTCGCGCAGGCCAAGGCCTGAGTGCCGGCCGGGCTCAGAGCCTGGCCAGCAAGTAGTGGGAGCCGGGGATCGGGTTGTGGTAGTAGGGCGCGATCTCCTCGAACCCGAGATCCCCATACAGCGCCCGCGCCGTTTCCATGTCGCTGAGCGTGTCGAGCAACACCGAGGAATAACCTGCCTGTCGCGCGGCGTCGAGAATCGCCTCGACCAAGAGCCGGCCAATGCCGCGGCCGCGAAAATCCGGCCGCACATAGAGCCGCTTCATCTCGCAGGCGTTGGAATAGTCGACGTTGTCCCGCGGACGCAGGGCGCAACAACCCGCCAGATCGCGCGCCACGTGGGCCGTCAATAACGCGCCGCGGGGCGCTCGGTAGTCTCCCGGCAACGCCGCAACCTCCGCGTCGAAGCCCTGAAAACACAGGTCGACGCCGATCGCTTGCGCATACTCCCGCATCAGACCACGCACGGCGGTCAGTTGTTCGGGGCTGCGCGGCGTCGTGAGGGTGACCATGGTCTGCAGTCCAGGCGGATCAGCATGCCGCCACATTGCCGCTTTTTTGCGCCATGGCACAGGAGCGGCGCATCGGGGCTCCATTCCAGGACGAATGACCCAACCACAGTGGTGCTTGTTCGGCCGTGCCGAGCCGGAGTCCGCAGTGCAATCCGGCGTCAGTCGATTGGAAACGGAATGTCGTCAGCAACACAAGAAAGCCAGCGTGGGTATCGGTGGTCGTGATGGTACCCGGTTGTCCGGCAGCGGTGGCGCCGGATGCGCACGAACCCCGCAGCGCGGCCGGCCGAACGGGCGCATGCAGCGCCACAAAGGGCACCATCACAATGTGCTGCCGAATGCCATTGGCGGCCGCCGGGATCGGCGCCACGGCTAACCAAGCACGACGCTGCACCGCGTTGTGCCGGTGACGACGGCGTCGCGCCACGGGCCCGTCAGCATGTTCCCGGGGAACATCGATTCGTCAGAACTTTTGGCCGGGGTGTCCGCTCTACCAGGCGGGCGCCCGAGATGGCGCGGTGGTCCGATGCGCTCGGTGTGCCATGATGTTGGCTGGTTCAGTCGGCCGGTCGGCGCGATGGCAGGAGCCATGAAGTCGTGCTGCACCGGTCGTGTTTTGTGCGTGCCAGTTCGACACCGCATGCGGGTACCTGCCATGTAGTCGCCAGCCCGATTGCCAGCCCTAACGACAAGTTCCATCGATGGAGTCCCAATGCCAATCCATTGGCTAGTCCGCAACGCCTTTTTGCTTGCTTGCGCCGTCACGCTGTGCATCGCCCAGACCCACGCAATTGCGCAGGGAAACGCGAAGGCGGGGGAATACGTCGCCAAAGCCGCCGGTTGTGTCGGTTGCCACACCGATACCAAACCCGGTTCTGTTCCATTCGCGGGCGGACGGGCCCTGGCGACGCCGTTTGGCACCTTCTATGGGCCAAACATCACGCCACACCGGGAAACCGGCTTGGGTGCGTGGTCCGAGGACGACTTTCGCCGCGCCCTGCGTCGCGGTGAACGGCGCGACGGGTCCCACTATTTCCCGGCATTTCCCTACCCGTCGTTCACAGGGATGACAGACGCCGATATCCGCGACCTGTGGGCATACCTTCGCAGTCTTGCGCCGGCGAATCACGCCAATCGCGAGCACCAACTCCGCTTTCCGTTTGGATTCCGTTTCCTTGTCACATTCTGGAAATGGCTGTTCTTCACGCCTGGGCCATCCGTTGCGACGGCACAACAGGCCGGCGCCGTGAATCGCGGCGCCTACCTCGTACGGGTACTGGGACACTGCGGAGAGTGCCACACACCGCGAAACTTGCTGGGCGGACCAAAGTCTGGCAGCTTGTTTGCCGGCGCCAAGATCCCGGAAGGAAAAGTACCGAACCTGACCCCGACGCGACTGAAGAAATGGACCGATGCCGGCATCAAGGAATATTTGCTGACCGGTACTACCCCAGGCGGCGATATCGCTGTAGAACCGATGAGTGAAGTCATCACCAACATCACGAGCCAACTGCGGGCCGAGGATTTGGCGGCGATCATCGCCTACTTGCGATCACTGCCACCACTGCCAGAGCCCTCATGAACCGGCCGCGCGGCCGACGACTGCGCGCACGGTACTTCGCGCAAGTTGCGACTAGCTCCACTACTGTTCAGTTTGTCAAGCCGGACATGATCCGGCATCCACGGATTGCGGGTCAAGCCCGCAATGACATGGATAAAGCGAACAGTATTGCGACTAGCTCGGGCATTTCGGCAACGTACGCCGCACAAAGCGTTGCCCGAAAACTTGCCAATGCAACGCGTCCATGCAGCGCGGCAGTAGTTGTGCGCAACCCATCGGGCAATACAAAGATCGACGGGAGCGGCCCAAGTGCCGCCTGACAGATAGGTGGGCGCCCCGATTGCCAAGACCGTCGAAGCTGCGGCAAGATAGCCGCTTTCCTTCACCATTCGGGAGTGTCCATGGATCGCAGACAGTTTGGTTCCCTTTCGGGTTGTTCCCTGGCCACCGTGTTGTGGCTCGCGCAGGCGAAAGCACACGCGCTTTCATTGGGTGACCTCAGCAACTCCGAGGCCTCGCAGGGACTCAAGACCGCGCTCGAAAAGGGCGCGATTGCGGCAGTCAACCTGTTGGGCAAGACCGACGGGTTCCTTGGCAACGAGAAAGTTCGCATTCCCCTTCCGGGATTCCTGGAAGACGCGGCCAAATTGCTCAAGACCCTGGGCCAGGGCAAGCGCGTCGACGAACTGGTGACGTCGATGAACCGGGCGGCTGAGGCGGCGGTGCCGCTGGCGAAGGATTTGCTGGTCGCTGCGGTGAAATCGATGTCAGTGACCGATGCCAAGAATATCCTGTCGGGCGGTGAAACCTCGGTGACCGGATTTTTTGCCGAAAAGACGCGCGAACCCTTGGGGGTCAAGTTTCTTCCGGTGGTGACCAAGGCGACCGAAAAAGTGGGTCTGGCAGCGAAATACAACCGGGTTGCCAGCAAGGCAGCGGGCATGGGCCTGGTGAAAAAGGAAGACGCAAATATCCAACAGTACGTCACCGGCAAGGCGCTTGATGGCCTCTACTACATGATTGGTGAAGAAGAGAAGAAGATCCGCCAGGATCCGATCGGCACGGGCAGCGCCATCCTGAAGAAGGTGTTTGGCGCCTTGAAATAGCTGGCCGGGCCACACCGTCTGGGTCGTGCCAGCGCCATGGCTGGCGCGCCGACAAAAGCGTACCGCCGCTTCGGCGGCGTGGCGGGCGACGGGAGCGATCGGGCGCGGGCCGCGGTCAGCGCCGGGCTCGCCATTTTGGGGTGATCGGCATCGACATCGGCCGCAGTCGCAGCAGTGGCTGCCTGCGTTCGGGATAATCGCCGGATGCGTGTTGTGATCTCGACCGTGGCCGGCCTGGTCATCTTGCTGCTGGCCGCCTGCGACCCAACGTTCAACTGGCGCGAAACTCCGATTGCTGCCACTTCGCTGGTCGCCATGTTCCCGTGCAAGCCGCAGAAGAAGGTGCGCCCGGTGGTGTTCGCAACCCGGGAAGTCGAACTGCACATGACCAGCTGCGACACGGCCGGGGTCACCGTGGCGGTGGCATACGCCGGCATCTCCGATCGCAGCCAGGCTGGTCCAATCCTTGCGCAATGGCGCGATGCGACGCTTGCCGGCATGCGCGCCAGCTTGTCCACCGTTTCAGCGCTGCAGCTGGAACACTCCGATCCGTTGCCGCAGTCGGTCGCGGTGCGGGCCTCCGGAGTGCGGCCGGATGGACGCCCGGTCACGCTTCAGGGCGCATGGTTCGCGCGAGGAACCGAGCTTTTTGCGGCGCTCATGTATTCCGACGAACCGAATTCCGAGGTGGCCGACACCTTCTTCTCGGGGCTCAAGTTGCGATGAGTTTGCTTTCAAGGCGTGATGCGATAACCGTTTTCCTTGCGTTCGCTTTCGCCTATTTCCTGTCCGCCCTGATTCGCGCCGTGACCGCCACCTTGTCGCCGGTATTGACGCAGGAATTTGCGTTGCATGCCAGTGACCTGGGTCTTTTGGCCGGTGGTTATTTTCTGGGTTTCTCCGCCACCCAACTGCCGCTCGGCGCATGGTTGGACCGGTACGGCCCCAAGCGAGTGCTGGTTTGCTTTCTTGCGGTGGCCGTGGTCGGTTGCATTGCATTTTCCGCTGCCACCACGTTTGTCGGTCTGCTCGCCGCGCGTGTGCTGTGCGGCGTCGGCGTGAGCGCCTGCCTGATGGCGCCGTTGACCGGGTACCGGCGCTGGTTTGCCCCTGCACTCCAATTACGCTCGAACTCGTGGATGCTGATGACCGGTTCGATGGGCATGGTGGCATCGACCCTGCCAGTGCAGTGGCTGGTGCCGGTGGTTGGATGGCGGCCGTTGTTCGGCGCGTTGGCCGCTTTGCTGCTGCTCGCAATGGCGCTGATCGCATGGCAGGTTCCGACCTGGCGCATCGCGCGCGCCAACCCGGGCGCGCCAGTTGCGCCGGCCAGTTATGCCGCAGTCTGGCGCCACCCCTACTTTCGCCGGATGGCCCCGTTGGGCTTCTTCTGTTATGGCGGCTTGCTGGCGGTGCAAACCCTGTGGGCCGCCCCATGGATGGTCAAAGTGGCGTCCTACATGCCGCTGGAGGCGGCGACCGGCCTGTTCTGGATCAACGCAACCATGCTGTGCACGTTCTGGTCCTGGGGACTGGCCAGTCCCTGGCTGACGCGGCGCGGGCTCCATGCCGACCGCCTGATTGCGTGGGGTTTGCCGGTCAGCTTCATCGTGCTTGCCGTCACCATTGTGGTGTCCGAAAGATTTCCCGACTGGTCGGCAGTCCTGCTGGCCGTGTACTGCATGGCGTGTTCGTTTGTCACGCCGTCGCAGCCAGCGGTCGGAATGGCCATTGGCCCGGACACGGCGGGCCGCGCGTTGTCGGCCTACAACCTGGTCATATTCGTGGGCGTATTCGTGATCCAGTGGGGAATCGGCCTGATGATCGACGCCTTGATGGTGATGGGGTCGCCGCAGCGGGTCGCGTTTCAACTCGCCTTCGCGACCTTGCTGGCATGCTGCGTCGCGTCGTACGTGTACTTCCTTTTTTCGGCAAGCCATAATCGTGAGCCCTGACGTCATGACTACCGGCATACTGATCATCGCCCATACGCCGCTGGCCAGCGCCTTGCGTGAAAGCGTCCTGCATGTGTTTCCGGACCGCGCCACGGCGATCGTCGCGTTCGACGTCCCCAGCGACCTCCCGTTCGAGCAAGCGCTGGCGGGGGCGCGCGCTGCCATGGCGCGGCTCGCACTGCCGCAAACCCTGGTGTTGACCGACGTGTTTGGCGCCACGCCGTGCAACGTGGCACAGAAGGTGGTGGACGGGGTCAATACCCGGCTGATCGCCGGCGTGAATCTGCCGATGCTGCTGCGCGCAGTGACCTACCGTGATGAACCGATGGACAGCTTGGTGGCGCGCGCCGTGGCCGGCGGCACGCAGGGCGTCATGCAGGTGTCAACGGTGGCCCCGCAAAATCAGGCCAAGAAGAAAAATGATCAAGACCACGGCGACGATCAATAACAAGCTGGGCCTTCACGCCCGTGCCTCGGCGAAGCTGACCAAACTGGCCGGAAGCTACCCGTGCGAGGTGTGGATGTCGCGCGGCGATCGCCGCGTCAATGCCAAGAGCATCATGGGCGTCATGATGCTCGCCGCAGGCATCGGGACCACGATAGAGATCGAGACCAACGGCGCGCGCGAACAGGAAGCCAGCGACGCATTGCTGGCGCTGATCGCGGACAAGTTCGGGGAAGGCGAGTGACATTCGCCATCCACGGTCTGGCAGTCGCGCGTGGCATCGCGATCGGCCGGGCCGTGCTGGTTGCATCCAGCAGGGTGGACGTCGCGCATTACTTCGTCACGCCGGAGCAGGTCGAGGCGGAGATAGATCGGGTGCGGGTCGGCCGCAATGCGGTCGTCGACGAGATCCATCGACTGCAGCGGACCATCGCCCACATGGGGCCCAAGGAAGCGCCGCATGAACTCACGGCGCTGCTCGATGTGCACCTGCTGCTGTTGCAGGACGAGGAACTGATCCTGGGTGTCAAACACTGGATTGCGGATCGCCTGTACAACGCCGAGTGGGCGTTGACGACCCAGCTCGAAGTCATCGCGCGCCAGTTCGACGAGATGGAGGACGAGTACCTGCGGGAACGCAAGGCCGACCTGGAGCAGATCACCGAGAAGGTCCTGGGCGCCATGAAGGGCATGGGTTCGGCGGTGGTCCCGCCGACATTGCGGGTGCCGCGCAAACCGTCCCAGCAGGACCTGCTGCTCGATGACACGGTCGATGTGCCGCTGATACTGATTGCGCACGACCTGTCGCCAGCGGACATGCTGCAGTTCAAGCAAAGCGTGTTTGCAGGTTTTGTCACCGATGTGGGTGGCAAGACCTCGCATACGGCAATCGTCGCCCGCAGCATGGACATCCCGGCGGTGGTCGGCGCGCGGCTGTCAAGCCACCTGGTGCGCCAGGATGACTGGGTTGTCATCGACGGTGACGCGGGCGTGGTGATCGTCGACCCGTCGGCGATCATCCTGGCCGAGTATGGATTCAGGCAGCGCCAGGGCGAGATCGAGCGGGGGCGCTTGTCGCGCCTGTTGCACACCCCGGCGGTGACGCTGGACGGGCAGAAAGTCGAGCTGCTGGCCAACATAGAAATGCCCGAGGATGCGCCAGGCGCGGTGAAGGCCGGCGCGGTGGGCGTTGGCCTGTTTCGCAGCGAGTTCCTGTTCATGGGGCGGCAGGGAAAACTTCCCGACGAACAGGAGCAATTCGAGGCCTACCGTCGCGCGCTCGAAGGCATGCAGGGTTTGCCAGTCACCATCCGCACGGTAGATATCGGCGCCGACAAGCCCCTGGACAAATCACCGCGCGAGGATGCGCACCTGAACCCGGCGCTGGGCTTGCGTGCGATCCGCTGGAGTCTGGCCGACCCCGACATGTTCCTGACCCAGTTGCGCGCGATATTGCGGGCGGCCGCATTGGGCCAGGTGAACCTGCTCATACCGATGCTGGCCCATGCCAGCGAGATCCGCCAGACGCTGTCGCTGCTCGACCACGCCCGCGCGCAGCTCGATAACCGCGGCGTGCCCTACGGGGCGGTCCGGCTCGGCGCGATGATCGAGATCCCGGCCGCGGCGCTGACGCTCAAGGTGTTCCTCAAGTACTTCGATTTCCTCTCGATCGGAACCAACGACCTGATCCAGTACACACTGGCTATCGACCGTGCCGACGAGTCCGTGGCGCATCTCTACGACCCGCTGCACCCGGCGGTGCTGCGACTGGTCGCGGACACCATCGCCGAATGCAACCGGCAATCGAAACAAGTGAGCGTGTGTGGCGAGATGGCCGGCGATGTCAGCGTGACCCGGCTTCTGCTCGGGCTGGGTCTGCGCAGTTTTTCCATGCACCCGGCCCAGATTCTGGCGGTCAAGCAAGAGGTGTTGCGCTCCGATACGGGCAAGTTGCGCTCATGGGCTGCCGACGTGGTTGCCGATGAAGAGCCCGGCACCCGGCTGACCGACGCGTAGTGCCGGTCAGGGTCGCCAAGTGACCCCCGCCCGGCAGGCGGACGCGCACGTCTGCCGGACTGTTGCCGAGGTATTTGCTGGTTGCGCACCGGCGCCAGTGCATTGCCGCACAACGCCATGGAGTTGCCAGGTACTCGGGGTTCGCGGTGCTTCGGGCGGACGAATGGCGCCGGGCTACTGGCGCGCACCGGACGCCGCTGGCGCCGCACCAGACGCGGCGAACCGTGCCGCCGCATGGGCCTGCTGGTCGGCGTGGTAACTCGACCGCACCATCGCACCCACCGCCGCATGGCTGAATCCCATTTCACCGGCCTTGGCTTCGAACATCCGGAACGTGTCCGGATGTACGTAACGCTGGACTGTCAGGTGGCTGGAACTCGGTGCAAGGTATTGCCCGATGGTTAGCATGTCGATGTTGTGCGCGCGCATGTCGCGCATCACGTCCAGGATTTCGTCGTCGGTTTCGCCCAGACCCACCATCAGTCCGCTCTTGGTGGGAATGTGCGGGAACATCGCCTTGAACTTCCTGAGCAGGTTCAGGCTGAATGCATAGTCCGATCCCGGGCGGGCCTGCCGGTAGAGACGGGGCACCGTTTCCAGGTTGTGGTTCATCACATCGGGCGGCGCGGCCTTGAGGATCTCGAGCGCCCGATCGTCGCGGCCGCGGAAGTCGGGCACCAGGATTTCAATTTGCGTGCGTGGTGACAACTCGCGCGTCTTGCGGATGCAGTCGACAAAGTGCTGGCTGCCGCCGTCGCGCAGGTCATCGCGGTCGACGCTGGTGATCACCACATAACTTAGCGCCAGCGCGGCGATGGTGTTGGCCAGATTCAGCGGCTCATTGGCATCCAGCGGGTCGGGCCGGCCATGGCCCACGTCGCAAAACGGGCAGCGGCGCGTGCACTTGTCGCCCATGATCATGAAGGTGGCCGTGCCCTTGCCGAAACACTCGCCGATATTGGGGCAGGATGCTTCCTCGCACACCGTGACCAGGTTGTTCTTGCGCAAGATGTCCTTGATCTCGTAGAAGCGTGTGCTCGGCGAGCCTGCCTTGACCCGGATCCAGGGCGGTTTCTTCAGGATTTCGCCCGGCACCACCTTCACGGGAATACGCGAGAGTTTTGCTCCGGCCTTCTGTTTGGCCGTGGCGTCGTAGGTCTGGCCGGCCTGGGCGTCCTTGACGATGTCGCTGGTGGTGCTGCTCATGGTGGATTCGACCGCCGGTCAGGGCGCCAGATAGGTGACAAGCTTTCGGCTCAAGACGTCGGCGGCCTCAGACCAGCCGACAGCAACCCCGATTGTAGAAAGATCCACTGTCTGCAGGCCGGAGTAACCACAAGGGTTGATGCGGGTGAAGGGCTCAAGATCCATCACCACATTGAACGCAACACCGTGGTAGCTGCAGTTCCGGCTGACCTTGATACCCAGCGCGGCGATCTTGCCGAGGCCGGAGAATTCCGGCGGTGCGGGCTCGGCTGCGGGGTTGCCGGCATCTGCTGCCAAGCCATGGACGGGAATGCCGGCTTGCCTTTTCTGCGGGCGTTGCGCCAACACGGCATGGGAGCCGGGGTCGTCCAGCCGCACGTAGATTCCTGGCGCACCCGCCACACGGTGGCCAGTGACACCGAAATGCCCCAGGGTGCGGATGACGGCCTCTTCCAGACGGTAGACGTACTCTTTCACAAAATAGCCGGCACGCCTGAGGTCGATCAACGGGTAACAAACCACCTGGCCCGGGCCATGGTAGGTGACTTGTCCGCCGCGGTTGGTGGCGACCACCGGTATCTGGCCGGGGTTCAACACGTGTTCGGCTTTGCCCGCCAGCCCCTGGGTGTAGGTCGCGGGATGTTCACACAGCCACAGCTGGTCCGCGGTCTGGGCGGTGCGCGACGCGGTGAATTCCTGCATCGCGCCATACGTGGGCAGGTAGTCGACCCGGCCAAGGCGGCTGACGGCGATGTCCACGTGCGGCTACAAGACGACCTTGACCATCGGATGGGTGGACAGGGTTCGGTACAACTCGTCGAGCTGTTCCCGGCTGGTCGCCGTCACGGTGATCGTCACACCCAGGTACTTGCCGCCCTTGCTCTCGCGCAGTTCGATCGCGGCCGCGTCGAAATCCGGATCGAACTGGTGCGCAATGGCAGTCACCGCATGCACAAAACCTTCGACCCGTTCCCCCATGACCTTGATCGGGAACTGGGACGGGTAGACGATCAGCGATTCGTTTGCGACTGACATGGATGGTATTCGGGTACGCGAGGCACGCAGGGCGGGCACGGACCCGCTCAGGCTGCCGGCGCCAGTTTGGCCGCCTGGTAAGCCGCGTACAGGCGCTGGCAAACCGGACCGGGCCGACCCCGGTGCAGCGCATTGCCGACCGGTTGGCCGTCCAGTGTCGTGATGGCGAGAACTTCCTTGGTGGCGCTGGACAGCAACAACTCGTCGGCGTGAAGCACCTCGTCGCGGCTGATGCGGCGCAGTTCGAACCCCAGGCCCAGCGCGCGACACATCTCCTCCATCAGGCCATAACGGATGCCTTCGAGCACCAGATTGTCCTTGGGCACGCCCAGCACGGTGCCATCCTTGACCACCCAGACATTGCTGGCGGCTGCCTCGCTGAGATACCCGTGACGGAACATCACGGTTTCGAGCGCACCGGCGTCGAAGCTTATCTGGCGCGCAAACACCGCTCCGAGCAGGCTGGTGCTCTTGATATGCGCTTTTTCCCAGCGGAAGTCGGTCGCGGTGACACAAGCCACGCCCTGCGACCGTTGTTCGGCCGTCAGCGGCCGCAGCACGCTGGCCATGCCAAATACCGTCGGGGCGACATCGGCGGGCATCACGTGGTCACGCATGGCCACACCGCGCGTGACCTGGAAGTACACGATTTGATCGATCTCCCCGGCGGCAACGCCGGCGGCTTTTGCGCCATGACCGACGAGTTGCAACGCGATGCCCAGCCACTGTTCCCTGCCCAGCGGATTGGCAATGCGCATCTCGTCCAGGCTGCGCTCCAGGCGCGCCATGTGCTGCGCGAAGCGGAACGGCTTGCCCGCGTAGACCGGCACCACCTCGTAGATGCCGTCACCGAAAATGAAGCCCCGGTCCATGACGCTGATTTTTGCGTCGCACAAGGGTGCGAATTCGCCATTGAGGTAACACGGGGTGTCTGGTAACTGGTTCATGTTGTGATTATCGGTTGTGTCAGCGTTGGGACCTGCGCTGCCGATGTCCCGGCCCATGCCTTTGCGGCCGTACTGCGACCGACACGAACGCCGGGAGCAGTCATGCCGCCACCTGTGGTTGGCACTTGGTGCCACTGAATTGGTGGCTATAATCGTAAGCTTTGCTGGGTGCGGTAACCGGCCGCGTAGCGGGCAACGACAGGGCGCAAGATGGGTTCAACGTTTGAATCAGGTCGTTCCCGGCTCATGGTGGTTTTGTGGCGACTGGTGTTGTCCCAGATCGCTTGCACGGCGGGGTTCGCGGCGCTGGCTGGATTGACCTTTGGTTGGCCGGTTGCACGTTCGGTGGCATTGGGCGGCGCGGCGGTTTTCGTGCCCGCCGCGTTGGGTGCATTGCGAATGGGCGTGTCCCGTTCCGATACTCCTCAGGCCGCCTTGCGGACACAGGTTTCCGCGCAGGCGCTCAAATGGGCGAGCACGGCGTGCATATTCGGCGGCATCTTCCTGTATGACCGGGAGGTGCTGGCCTTGTGGGTGTTTCTGGGTTTCGGGATGGTTCACCTGGCCTACTGGCTGGCGTTATTACTTGAGCGGTAATTGCGCGGTAAGCAAGTTGCTGCAAACTTGCTGGGTATTGATTGACCGACTATTGGGTTGTACTGGTAAATTGCCATGGCTTCATCTGCTGCACCGACATCGAGCGAATACATCTCCCACCATTTGACCAACTGGCACGTGGGCCATGGCTTCTGGACATTGCACCTGGACACGATCCTGGTGTCATGGTTTGTGGGCATCGTGGCATTCGGGTTCTTCGCGCTGGCCGCCAGCCGTGCCAGTGCCGGTGTTCCAGGCAGATTCCAGAGCTTCGTCGAAATGCTGGTTGGTTTCGTCGACTCGCAGGTCAAGGATTCGTACCACGGCAAACGCGGTTTCGTCACGCCGCTGGCCCTGACGATCTTCCTCTGGGTGTGGGTCATGAACGCCATGGACTTCCTGCCTGTGGACCTGCTTCCACGCATCACCGAGTCGATCGGCCTGGAGCATTTCAAATCGGTTCCCACGACCGACCCCAACCAGACGTTTGCGATGGCCATCACGGTGTTCTTGATCATGATTTTCATGAACATCAAGAACAAGGGTTTTGGCGGTTTCGGGCATGAGGTGTTTACCGCGCCCTTCGGCAAATGGCTGTTCCCGGTGAATGTCATCTTTCGCGTCATCGAGGACCTCGCCAAGCCGGTGTCGCTGGCGCTGCGGTTGTTCGGCAACATGTATGCGGGCGAGATGGTGTTCATCCTGCTGGCCGTGATGGCCGCCGGGGGCGCAGTCACTGGTATCGCCGGTGGCGTGCTCAACCTCGGGTGGGCCATCTTCCATATTCTTATCGTCACCCTGCAGGCCTTCGTGTTCATGATGCTGACCATCGTGTACATGAGCATGGCGGCCGAGTCCCACTAGTTTCCCGTTCACGTTTTCCTTTTTCTTCCTTTTCTTTTTTCATAGGAGCACTTCAATGCAAAACGCACTCGCACTACTGTTGGGCGATCTTCAAATCGCGGTCGCCATCCTGATCGGCGCAGGCGCACTCGGTACCGCCATCGGCTTTGGCATTTTGGGCGGCCGGTTCCTCGAAGGCGCGGCGCGCCAACCGGAGATGATTCCGCAGTTGCAGGTGAAGATGTTCATCGTGGCCGGTCTGCTCGACGCGGTGACGATGATCGGCGTTGGCATCGCGCTGTACATGTTGTTTGCCAACCCGTTCATCGCTCTCATCAAGTAAGCGGGTTTGACCACAAGCCCTGGAGCAAGTCATGAACATTAATGCGACCTTGTTGGTCCAGATGATCGCCTTCGGAGCGCTGATCTGGTTCACGATGAAGTTCGTGTGGCCGCCGCTCATCAATGCCATTGACGAACGCAGCCAGAAGATCGCCGACGGCCTGGCCGCGGCCGACAAGGCCAGGGCGGATCTGGCGTCGGCCAACGACCGCATCGAGAAAGAACTTGCGCTCACGCGGGTGGAGACCGCCAAACGCCTGGGCGACGCCGAGCGACGCGCTTTGGCGATTGTCGAAGAAGCCAAGACCCGTGCCGCCGAAGAGGGGGCCAAGATCATCGCATCGGCCAAGGCCGAAGCGGACCAACAGGTGGTCAAGGCCCGGGAAGCGTTGCGCGAGCAGGTCGCGGCTTTGGCGGTCAAGGGCGCGGAGCAGATCCTGCGCAAGGAAGTCAATGCCGGCATCCATGCCGATTTGCTGTCCCGCCTGAAGACCGAACTGTAAGGGGCGACATGGCTGAACTTGCAACCATTGCCCGTCCTTACGCGGAAGCGCTGTTCAAGGCAGTTGTGGCGGATCCTGCGGTCGACCTGAACAGCACGTCGGCCTGGGTTGACGAACTCGCCTTCATCGCCGTCAGCCCGGAGTTGCAGCAATTCGCCGACAGCCCAAAAACCACCAACGACCAGGCGTTCGAGGTGATGGCGGGTGTGGCCAAGGCGCCGTTGACAAACGCCGCGCTGAATTTCCTGCGCGTGTTGATCGAGAACGGCCGCCTGAATGTCCTGCCGGAAATCGCGAACCAGTTCAACGCACTGAAGAATGCGCGCAGCGGTTCGTCGGACGCCGTTGTTTACAGCGCCTTCCCGATCGAGGGGGCGGCGCTTGCCGATCTGGCGGTGACGCTGGAACGGCGTTTTGCCCGCAAGCTCAATCTGTCGGTCGAGCTCGAGCCCGGCCTGATCGGTGGCGTTCGGGTCGTCGTGGGTGACGAGGTGCTCGACACTTCGGTCAAAGCCCGCCTGGAACAAATGAAAATCGCGCTGACAGCCTGAGCTTGTTGCTCAGTCAAGGCAGCCCATCAAAGAAAGAAGGAAAGAGTCATGCAACTCAATCCCGCAGAAATCTCCGAACTGATCAAGAGCCGCATCGAAGGCCTGTCGGCCAGTGCGAACGTCCGCAACCAGGGCACCGTGGTGTCGGTGTCGGATGGCATTTGCCGCATCCACGGCCTGTCCGATGTGATGCAGGGCGAAATGCTGGAATTTCCCGCCGGCAGCGACGGCCTGCCGACCTTCGGTCTGGCGCTGAATCTGGAGCGCGACTCGGTCGGCTCCGTGATCCTGGGCGAATACGAGCACATTTCCGAAGGCGACACGGTCAAATGCACGGGCCGGATCCTGGAAGTGCCGGTCGGTCCCGAGTTGCTCGGGCGGGTGGTGAATGCGCTTGGCCAGCCGATCGACGGCAAGGGTCCGATCAACGCCAAGATGACGGACGTGATTGAAAAGGTGGCCCCAGGCGTGATCGCGCGCCAGTCGGTGAGCCAGCCGATGCAGACCGGACTGAAGTCGATCGACTCGATGGTGCCGATCGGGCGTGGCCAGCGCGAGTTGATCATCGGTGACCGCCAGACCGGCAAGACCGCCGTTGCGATCGACGCGATCATCAACCAGAAGGGCCAGAACATGGCCTGCGTCTACGTGGCGATCGGACAAAAGGCCTCGTCGGTGAAGAACGTGGTGCGTTCGCTCGAACAGGCCGGCGCGATGGAGTACACCATCGTCGTGGCCGCCACGGCGTCGGAGTCCGCCGCCATGCAATACGTCAGCGCCTATTCGGGTTGCACCATGGGCGAGTACTTCCGTGATCGCGGCCAGGACGCGCTGATCGTCTATGACGACCTGTCCAAGCAGGCGGTGGCCTATCGCCAGGTGTCGCTGCTGTTGCGCCGCCCGCCCGGGCGCGAAGCCTATCCTGGCGACGTGTTCTATCTGCACAGCCGTTTGCTCGAGCGCGCCGCCCGCGTGAACGAGAAATACG
Organism: Betaproteobacteria bacterium; assembly: GCA_031381865.1. Taxonomy (GTDB): domain Bacteria; phylum Pseudomonadota; class Gammaproteobacteria; order Burkholderiales; family Burkholderiaceae_C; genus CAISIP01. The sequence goes on from JANMYG010000448.1 coordinate 20,911, forward strand.
TCGAGGACTTCACCAAGGGCGAAGTCAAGGGCAAGACCGGTTCGCTGACGGCGCTGCCGATCATCGAGACCCAGGCTGGCGACGTGTCGGCGTTCGTTCCGACCAACGTGATCTCGATCACCGATGGCCAGATCTTCCTGGAGACCTCGTTGTTCAACGCAGGGATTCGCCCGGCCATCAACGCCGGTATCTCCGTGTCGCGCGTCGGCGGTGCTGCGCAGACCAAGCTGATCAAGAACCTGTCCGGTGGCATCCGCACCGACCTCGCCCAGTACCGCGAACTGGCCGCGTTCGCGCAGTTCGCGTCCGACCTGGACGAAGCCACGCGCAAGCAGCTTGACCGTGGTGGTCGGGTGACCGAGTTGCTCAAGCAGGCGCAGTACAGCCCGCTTCCCATCAGCCTGATGGGAGCGACGCTGTTTGCCGTCAACAAGGGTTTCATGGACGATATCGAGGTCAAGAAGGTGCTGGCCTTCGAGCACGGGCTGCACGCCTACCTCAAGGACAAGCACGCTGCGCTGCTGGCCAAGCTCGAAGCCGACAAGGCCATGGACAAGGATGCGGAAGCCGAATTGACGGCCGCCACGACCGCGTTCAAGAAGACCTTTGCTTGAGTCGTCCACGGACGGCGCATGCGTTATGACACCAGAGTCCAGGGCCGGAAACTCGTGTGCCCGCACGTTCGGATTCGTTTGCTGCCCCCCGAGGGGGCGCACGGCCCTGTCGGGGCGGCTTGGCAGGAGGCATAGTTATGGCAGCAGGTAAGGAAATACGCGGCAAGATCAAATCGGTGGAGAACACCAAGAAGATCACCAAGGCCATGGAGATGGTTGCTGCATCCAAGATGCGCAAGGCGCAGGAGCGCATGCGTGCGGCCCGTCCCTACAGCGAAAAGATCCGCAACATCGCGGCCAACCTTGGCAAGTCGAACCCGGAGTACGTCCATCCGTTCATGCGCACCAACAATGCGCAGTCGTCAGGCATGATTGTCGTCACCACCGACAAGGGCCTGTGCGGCGGCATGAACACCAATGTGCTGCGTATCGTGACCGGCAAGTTGCGCGAACTGCAGGCGGCCGGTTCGTCCACCCAGGCCGTGGCAATTGGCAACAAGGGCCTCGGGTTCCTGAATCGCATTGGCGCGAAGATCGTCTCGCACGTGACCCACCTTGGCGATACGCCGCACCTGGAAAAGCTGATCGGCCCGGTAAAGGTGTTGCTGGACGCCTACGCCAAGGGGCAGGTCAACGCGGTCTACCTGAGTTACACCCGCTTCATCAATACGATGAAACAGGAGCCGGTGCTGGAGCGACTGCTGCCCCTGTCGGCCGCCCAGATGCAGGCCGATGCGAAGGCCAGCGGCGGCCAGCAAGGGTGGGACTACATCTACGAGCCGGACGCGCAGGTGGTGATCGACGACCTGCTGCTGCGTTACGTTGAGGCGCTGGTCTACCAGGCGGTCGCGGAAAACATGGCGTCCGAGCAGTCTGCGCGCATGGTGGCGATGAAGTCCGCCACCGACAACGCCGGCAGCGTCATCGCCGAGTTGAAGCTGGTCTACAACAAGACCCGCCAGGCGGCGATCACCAAAGAACTTTCGGAAATCGTGGCCGGTGCGGCGGCGGTTTAAACGCATTTAGTCACGGCATAACTTGGATACAAGTTAGCCACCACTGAAACTTTCGTTTTCAATTATTGGAGCAAGCAAAATGGCTCAGGCAAGTACCACGGTGAACGCAGGCGTTCAGGGCAAGATTGTTCAATGTATCGGCGCGGTAGTGGACGTGGAGTTTCCGCGCGACCAGATGCCCAAGATCTACGACGCCCTCAAGATGGACGGCTCGGCGCTGACACTTGAAGTGCAGCAGCAGCTTGGCGACGGCATTGTGCGCACCATTGCGCTCGGCTCGTCCGACGGCCTGCGGCGCGGGATGATCGTCAAGAACACCGCCAATCCGATCATGGTGCCGGTGGGCAAGGCGACCCTGGGGCGCATCATGGACGTGCTGGGCGCGCCCATCGACGAGCGTGGACCGGTGGGCTCGACCCAGACGGCATCCATCCACCGCAAGGCCCCGGTCTACGATGAACTCAGCCCCTCGCAGGAATTGCTGGAAACCGGCATCAAGGTGATCGACCTGGTGTGCCCGTTTGCCAAGGGCGGCAAGGTCGGTTTGTTCGGCGGCGCTGGCGTGGGCAAGACCGTGAACATGATGGAGCTGATCAACAACATCGCCAAGGCCCACTCCGGACTGTCCGTGTTTGCGGGTGTGGGCGAGCGCACCCGTGAAGGCAACGACTTCTACCACGAGATGATGGAGTCGGGCGTGGTCAACAGCGAGAAGCTCGAGGAGTCCAAGGTCGCGATGGTCTATGGCCAGATGAACGAGCCCCCGGGCAACCGCCTGCGCGTGGCACTGACCGGGCTGACCATCGCCGAGTCGTTCCGCGACGAGGGCAAGGACGTTCTGTTCTTTGTCGACAACATCTACCGCTACACCCTGGCCGGCACCGAAGTGTCCGCGTTGCTGGGACGCATGCCTTCCGCGGTGGGATACCAGCCCACACTGGCAGAAGAAATGGGCCGTCTGCAGGAACGCATCACGTCGACCAAGATCGGTTCCATCACGTCGATCCAGGCGGTGTATGTGCCGGCCGACGACTTGACCGACCCGTCGCCCGCGACCACCTTTGCCCACCTGGACTCCACCGTGGTGTTGAGCCGCGATATTGCGGCACTCGGCATCTATCCGGCGGTCGACCCGCTCGACTCCACCAGCCGCCAGTTGTCACCCAACGTGGTTGGTGAAGACCACTACAACACGGCGCGCGCGGTGCAGGGCACATTGCAACGTTACAAGGAATTGCGCGACATCATCGCGATCCTGGGCATGGACGAACTGGCCCCCGAAGACAAACTCGCGGTGGCGCGCGCGCGCAAGATCCAGCGTTTTCTGAGCCAGCCGTTCTTTGTGGCCGAGGTGTTCACGGGCACCTCCGGCAAATACGTGTCGCTGGCCGAGACCATTCGTGGTTTCAAGATGATCGTGAACGGCGAATGTGACCATATGCCTGAGCAGGCGTTTTATATGGTCGGCACCATCGACGAAGCTTTCGAGAAAGCCAAGAAGATGGCCTAAGAAAGCCGTTTTTCAGGCGTGGCATGACTTGGGTACAAGCAGTACGAGCCAGCCTGCCCTGAAAAATCGTTTTTCCCACGATCCAAAGGAACGCAAATGGCCACGATTCATGTTGATGTAGTTAGCGCTGAAGAGTCGGTCTTCTCGGGTGAGGCCAAGTTTGTGGCGCTGCCGGGGGAAATGGGCGAGCTCGGCATCTACCCGCGCCATACGCCGCTGATCACCCGCATCAAGGCCGGCTCGGTGCGCATCGAAATGGCCGACGGCTCGGAGGAATTCGTCTTTGTCGCCGGTGGCATCCTCGAGGTGCAACCCAACTGTGTGACGGTGTTGTCCGACACGGCGGTCCGCGGCAAGGACCTGGACGACGAAAAGGCCAACGAGGCCAAGGCCGCCGCCGAAGAGGCGCTCAAGAACGCGAAGGGCGAACTCGACATCGCCAAGGCGCAGTCAGAATTGTTCGTGATGGCGGCGCAGATCGCGGCGCTGCGCAAGTTCCGTCAAAAGCGCTGACCCGCGGGCGCCCCGATGACCGGGGTGAACTCCAGAGAGCCCTCGTTGCCGTGGCCGGGGGCTGCCTCTTTTGACGACGCTCAACCGCCGGTCGACCCCATTGCGCGGCAACACGAGGATCGGCAACAACCAGCACTTCTCCGGTGCCTCGCGGGTCGTGGAACGGCCCGCCGGGCCGGATAACGGTAGCATCGGCGGAACACCGGCGGGCCGACCATGGGTTGGCTTCGGTCTGCACCCGCCCCGTCCCAATGCCAGAATTGCCATTGCGCCAACCAGGTCTCCCGCCCATGCCCAGAGCCAAAACCCAGGCCGCCATTGTTGGCGGTTCAGCCGACGATGTCGAAGCCGCGTTTTACGAGGCGCTGCAGGCGGCGGACATAGAACGGCTGATGGCCTGCTGGGCCGATGACGATGAAATCGTCTGTGTGCACCCGGGCGGGCCGCGCGTGGTGGGCACGGGCGCGATCCGCGCCACCTTCGAAGCCATTTTCTCCAACGGTACGATCCGGGCCTGGCCAGAGCAGGTGCGCAAAGTCGAGGCCTTGGCCAGCGTGGTCCACAACGTGCTGGAGCGCGTCGAAGTGCTGACCGAAACCGGCCCGGTCAATGCGTACGTGCTGGCGACCAACGTCTACCACAAGACGCCCCAGGGTTGGCGCATGGTGGCGCACCATGCGAGCCCTGGCAGTGAAAGCCAGGCCCAGGAAATCAACGAAAGCCCGCAGGTGCTGCATTGAGGCAAGTCGCGCTGAATGCATCCGCCACGCGCAGCGGACGGCCATGAACTACGTGGCGCCAGCGTGGTTGCCGGGTGGCAACCTTCAAACCATCTGGCCCGCCCTGTATGCGCGCCGTGTATTTGGACCGCCGCCGCGCTTTCGCCGGGAGCGCTGGACTGCGCCGGATACGGACTTCATCGACGTCGACTGGTTGTTGCCGGAATCGTCAGCGTCCCTGGCCACCGAGCCATCGACCGAAGCGACGCCACGGAGGCCGTCCCCGGCGCCGACGCCACCACTCCTGGTGTTGTTCCACGGCCTGGAAGGGTCTTCGTCCAGCCACTATGCGCAGGCCTTTGCCGACTTTGCACGCGAGCGCGTTATTCAGTTTGCCGTGGCCCATTTCCGCGGCTGCAGTGGTGAACTCAACCAGGGCCCGCGCGCCTACCACTCCGGAGATTTCGAAGAGATCGACTGGATCCTCAGGCGTTTTCGCACGGTGCACGATGGCGCCGTCGTCGCGGTCGGCATTTCACTCGGTGGCAACGCGTTGCTGCGCTGGGCCGGGGAGCTTGGGCATTCGGCGGCGGAAGTGGTCCGTGCCGTGGCGTCGGTTTGCGCACCGATCGACCTGGCGGCGGGTGGCCATGCCATTGGCCGCGGCTTCAACCGGCTGGTGTACACGCGCATGTTCCTCAACACCATGAAGCCCAAGGCCGTGCGCAAGCTGGCGCAGCATCCCGGCCTGTTCGATCCACAGGCGCTTTTGGCGGCGCGCAACCTGTACGAATTCGACAACATTTTCACCGCGCCGCTGCATGGGTTCAAGAACACCGAGGACTATTGGGCCCGGGCGTCGGCGAAGCCACACCTGTCCGCCGTCGCGGTACCGGCGCTGGTGCTCAATACACTCAATGACCCGTTTGTGCCGGCGTGGAGCCTGCCGCGCACAGGCCAGGTGGCAAGCACGGTGCAGTTGTGGCAGCCGGCCCATGGCGGCCATGTCGGTTTCTCGGACGGCCCCGTTCCCGGTCATGTACGCACGATGCCCGACGCGGTCGGCGGCTGGTTGTTGGACCACGCCTTCTAGAACGCACGTCGTTGGCGTGAAAACACCATAATTGCGCCGTGGACGACATCGTCAAACAAGCCATGGCCAAATGGCCGAACGTGCCGAATTGCTTCGGCTGGCTCGGGCTGGACGCGCGCGGCAACTGGTACATGCGCGACGACCGGGTGCAGGCGCTGGGTCCGTTTGCGGATGGCACGCCGCAGAGCAAAGGATCGATGCTCAAGCATGAGAAGCTGATCGATTTCATCCAGCGCAACTACGAAACCGATGCCAGTGGCCAGTGGTTCTTCCAGAACGGCCCGCAGCGGGTGTATGTCGAACTGGAGGCAACGCCGCTGATCTGGCGTGTTGCCAAAGACTATTCCGTCACTTCGCATGCGGGCCGGCAGGCGCGCGTTCAGCGCTGCGTCGTGGACGAGCATGGCCGGGTCTACCTGGAGGCGGATATCGGATTCGGCCTGGTCCATACGCAGGACATGCTGAGCGCTTCCGACGCCGTCGACGCCGGGTTGTGGGTTCCGATGCAGATGCCGGCGGCGGAGCTGCCACGGCGTTTCGGTTATGTCATGAGCCCGAAGGCGAGCCAGGCGAAATAGGGCTGGCGGCCGCGTCGGCGAGGCCGCCGACGGGACCCGTTTGTTGGCGCAAGCCGCAATGCGTGGTGCCAACAAAAAAAGCCGGAACGAATCTGGCTTTTCTGTGATTGAAATCGCGATCTACTTGGGAGCGTCGGTGGCGGCGGCAGCTACCGTGGCAGGCTTCTTGGGTGCTTCGAATTTGGCACCACCGGCGTTCGCCATGTAGACCACGGCGCGGGCGATCTCGAGTTCCTCGAAATCGCCGCCGCCCTGGGCCCCCATGGCGCCCTTGCCCTTGAGCGCTGACGTCAACAAGGCTTCGTACCCGGTAGCGATGCGCGGAGCCCACGCCGCCGCGTCGCCGAACTTGGGAGCGCCGGCAACGCCGGCCGTGTGGCAGGCCGTGCATTGCGCCTTGAAGACGTCTTCGCCGGACTTGAGTTCGCGGTTGGCGTCGCGGATTTCCACCGTGCCGACCTTCTGGATGCGCTGTGCAATCGACTTCTCGACATTGACGGCTCCAGCCGCTGGCTTGTTGCCGGAAGTGACGAAGAAGACCAGTCCGATGATGATGAAAACCGGTGCCACAAACGACAGGAACACGGTCATCAACAACTGTTTCGGTGTCTTGATGGGACCCGTGTGCTCTTCTTCGTGGCTGTTGTCGCTCATGGTGTCCTCAAATAATCTGCGGCTGCGTGATCAACCTAGAATTATAGCCGGCGCCCCCGGCAAACCTTCTACAATGCACAGTCTCAGACCAGCGGCTGTAGCTCAGTGGATAGAGTATTGGCCTCCGAAGCCAAGGGTCGTGGGTTCGATCCCCGCCAGCCGCACCACGTGTCCCAAACGCCTTTGATTTCATTGAGGAAATCGTTGTCGTAAAGGCCCGCTACAGCACACTCATACAAAGGGTGTGCCCATGGAAAACCTACAGCGCCGCGCCAGCGGCATCTATGTCACGCGCCTTACCGTGCCGGTGCATCTGCGCCACATCGTGGGCAAACGCGAGTACGTCGCCACTACTGGTACCC
>JANMYG010000451.1:0-6109 GCA_031381865.1 Betaproteobacteria bacterium
GCATTGCGCGCAACGGCGCCAAGATGGTGACCGCGGTCGCGACCGCCGCGGTGCCCAAGTTCACCATCATCATCGGCGGCAGTTTCGGCGCCGGCAATTACGGCATGTGCGGCCGCGCCTATTCACCGCGCTTCCTGTGGATGTGGCCCAACGCGCGCATCTCGGTCATGGGTGGCGACCAGGCCGCCGCCGTGCTGGCCACGGTGCGGCGCGACGGTATCGAAAGCCGGGGCGGCAACTGGAGCGTGGAGGAGGAGGAGGCCTTCAAGGCGCCGATCCGCAACCAGTACGAAGAGCAGGGCCATCCCTATTTCGCCACCGCCCGGCTGTGGGACGACGGTGTGATCGACCCCGCCGACACCCGCCGGGTGCTGGCGCTGGGCCTGAGCGCATCACTCAACGCGCCGATTCCGGATACCCGCTTCGGCATCTTCCGCATGTAGCCATGGACGCCCGCACAACCGCCTGGCTGCGTTGCCGGGCCATCCATAGCAACCCGAAGGCCAGATGATGGACACCTTGCTGCACCTTTGGAACAACTTGGTCGGGCCGACCCCTGATGCGCTGCAGGAAAGCGCACAGCGGCTCGACATGGCTTCGCTGCTGGCGCTGGCCGCCGTGCTGGGTTGGGCCAGCGGTCTGCGCCTGTACGCGGTGCTGTTCATGGCCGGTCTGGCCGGCTACATGGGGTGGATGGTGCTGCCGCACGGGCTGCTGGTGCTGCAGCATCCCGCCATGCTCATGGCCAGTGGTTTCATGTTGTTCGTCGAGTTCTTCGCCGACAAGATTCCGGGCCTCGACAGCGTGTGGGACCTGCTGCATTCGGTCATCCGCGTGCCGGGTGGCGCGGCGCTGGCCGCCGGTGTTTTCGGCGCCGACAACGCAACCATGGCGGTCGTGGCGGCGGTGCTGGGCGGTTCGCTGGCGGCGACCTCGTTCGCCACCAAGGCGACCACGCGCGCCGCCGTCAACACCTCGCCCGAGCCGTTCTCCAACATCGCCGTCAGCCTGTTCGAAGACGGCCTGGTGGTCGGCGCCCTGTGGCTGGCGACCCAGCATCCGCTGGTGTTCGGCATCGCACTGTGCATCACGCTGGTGCTGATGGTGCTGCTGCTCGTCACCCTGTTCAAGTTCCTGAAGGCCGTTGTGCGCCGGGTCGGCGCCTGGTTCACCCCTTCGCACACCCGCCACGTCCTGAGGTAGCCGCATGTTCAACAAGATTCTGATTGCCAATCGGGGTGACCAGCCGCATTGCGGCGCAGCGGCGAAGCCAAATCGCGTGGCGCGCGCAGCGCGCGCAGGCGATTGCACCCCGATGGAGAAGGCTTATGTTTAACAAGATACTGATCGCGAATCGGGGTGAAATCGCCTGCCGCGTCGCGGCCACCGCGCGGCGCCTGGGGGTCAAGTCGGTGGCCGTGTATTCCGACGCCGACGCCGACGCCAAACATGTGGTCGCCTGCGACGAGGCGGTGTTTATCGGCGCCAGTCCGCCCCGGGACAGCTACCTGCGCTGGGAGCGCATCCTGGAGGCGGCCAGGGCCACCGGCGCCCAGGCGGTGCATCCGGGTTATGGTTTCCTGAGCGAGAACGAAGCGTTCGCGCAGGCCTGCGCCGACGCCGGGCTGGTGTTCATCGGCCCGCCGCCGTCGGCCATCAAGGCGATGGGCCTGAAGGCCGAATCCAAGCAGCTGATGGAGCGCGCCGGTGTGCCGTTGGTGCCGGGTTACCACGCCGCCGACCAGGACCCGGCCCTGCTCAAGCGCGAGGCTGCCAGGATCGGTTATCCGGTGCTGATCAAGGCCAGTGCCGGCGGCGGCGGCAAGGGCATGCGCGCCGTCGACAAGGCGGAGGACTTCGACGCCGCGCTGGCCTCGTGCAAACGCGAGGCCAGCAGCAGCTTCGGCGACGACGCCGTGCTGCTGGAGAAATACGTGCAGCGCCCGCGCCATATCGAGATCCAGGTGTTTGGCGACAACCACGGCAACTACGTGTACCTGTTCGAACGCGACTGCTCGGTGCAGCGCCGCCACCAGAAGGTGCTGGAAGAAGCGCCGGCGCCGGGATTGAGCGCGGCCCTGCGCGCGCGCATGGGGGCCGCGGCGGTGGCGGCCGCGCGCGCGGTCGACTACGTGGGCGCGGGCACGGTCGAGTTCATCGTGGAGCAACCGCCGGGCCGCGAGATGGAGTTCTTCTTCATGGAGATGAACACCCGGCTGCAGGTAGAGCACCCGGTCACCGAGGCCATCACCGGGCTGGACCTGGTCGAGTGGCAATTGCGCGTGGCGTGCGGCGAGAAACTGCCGCTGGCGCAGGACCAGCTGCGCATCACCGGCCACGCGATCGAGGCCCGTATCTGTGCCGAGAGCCCGGACAACAACTTCCTGCCCGCCACCGGCCGGCTCAACGTCTACCGCAAACCGGTCGCCACCAGCTTCGAGCGCAGCAACCGGTCGGTCAAGGTGCGCATCGACGACGGTGTGCGCGAAGGCGATGCGATCTCGCCCTACTACGATTCGATGGTGGCCAAGCTGATCGTGCACGGCGACGACCGCGCGCAGGCGCTGGCCCGCATGGACGAGGCGCTGGCGCAGACGCGCATCGTGGGCCTCAACACCAACGTGCAGTTCCTGCGCTACGTGGTGCGCAGCCCGTCGTTCGCGCAGGCCGAGCTCGACACCGCGCTGATCCCGCGCGAGCAGGCGCTGCTGTTCCACCAGGAGCCGGTGGGGCTGGCGCTGGCCGCGGCCGCGTCGATCGCGCGCACTCTGCTCGACGAGCGCTCGCTGGCGCAGGCCGATCCGTTCAGCCGGCGCGACGGCTGGCGCGCCTTCGGCGTCGCGGCGCGGCGCTTCGCGTTCGAATTTCAGGGCGCGGCGGCCGAAGCCGTGCTGACCTACCTGCACGACGGCGCCTTGCAGCTCGCGGTCGGCGCCACTGCCGGCGCGCTGCAGTTTGCCGAGTCCGAAGCCGGGGTCGACCTGCAGTTCGCGGGGCAGCGCCACACGGTCCACGTGCACCGCCAGGGCGAGGTGACGCATGTCTTCGCAGCACAGGGCGCGACCCGCATCCTGGCGATCGACCTGCTCGCCCATGCCGGCGACCAGCAGTCCGAGGCCGGCCGCCTGACCGCGCCGATGCCCGGCAAGGTGTTGTCGTTCGCGGTCAGAAACGGAGACAAGGTGACCAAGGGCCAGACGCTGGCCGTGATGGAGGCCATGAAGATGGAGCACACCATTGCCGCGCCTGCCGATGGCACGGTGGCGGAACTGCTGTTCGCGCCGGGCGACCAGGTGGCCGAAGGCGCCGAGCTGCTCAAACTCGCGCCCTGACGCGACCGGGTCGATCGGCAGCCGCGCCATGCGTGTCACCTTCTACGAACCCGGCACCCCGGCTGAACCCTGGCTGCAGGCCTTGCGCGCGCTGTTGCCCGGTGCCGCCGTGGAGCCGTGGTCCGACGGCGCGGCCGCGGCCGATTACGCGGTCGTGTGGGCGCCGCCGCAGCAGTTGATCGACCAGCAGACGCGGCTCAAGGCGATCTTCAATATCGGCGCCGGTGTCGACCGGCTGCTGATGCTGCGGCTGCCGCGCGACGTGCCGGTGGTGCGGCTCGACGACGCCGGCATGGCGGTGCAGATGGCCGAGTACGTCTGCCACGCATTGATCCGCCATTTTCGGGAATTCGAAGCCTACGAAGTGCAGGCCGGTCAGCGGCAATGGGTGCAGCGTGTCGCCCGGGCGCGGGCCGATTTCGCGGTCGGCATCATGGGCCTGGGAGTGCTCGGCGAGCGGGTCGCGCGGGCGGTGCAACAGTTCGAGTTCCCGCTCAACGGCTGGAGCCGCAGCCCGCGCCGGCTCGACGGCGTGGCGTGTTTTGCGGGGCCATCCGGCCTGGCCGGTTTCCTGGCGGCGAGCCGGGTGCTGGTGAGCCTGTTGCCGCTGACACCCGCCACGCAGGGCCTGCTGTGCCGCGACACCTTGTCGCTGTTGCCGGTGGGCGCCTATGTGATCAACGTGGCGCGTGGCGGCCTGGTGGTGGAAGAAGACCTGCTGGCGCTGGTAGACAGCGGCCATCTGGCCGGCGCCACGCTCGACGTGTTCCGCCGCGAGCCGCTGCCCCCGGAACATCGGTTCTGGCGCCACCCCAGGATCCGCGTCACGCCCCACGTCTCGGCCCAGACGCTGCGCGACCAGAGCCTTGCGCAGATCGCGGGCAAGATCCTCGCGCTCGAGCGGGGTGATCCGGTAACGGGTATCGTGGATACCGAGCGCGGTTATTGACCGTACAGCAACGAGAGGTTCCATGCGTCTTCCCGCCAAAGTCAAACTGGTCGAGGTCGGCCCCCGCGACGGCCTGCAGAACGAAAAGCAGACGGTGCCAGCCGCGACCAAGATCGAGTTGGTGCACCGCCTGCAGGACGCCGGCTTGCGCGAGATCGAGGTCACCAGTTTCGTCAGCCCGAAATGGGTTCCGCAGATGGCCGACAACGCGCAGGTGATGGCCGGCATCCGGCGGCGCAGCGGCGTGCGCTACTCGGTGCTCACGCCCAACCTGCAGGGTTTCGAGGCCAGTGTGTCGGTCGACCGCGCCTTCTGGCCGGACGAGATCGTGGTCTTCGGCGCCGCCAGCGAGGCCTTCAGCCAGCGCAACATCAACTGCTCGATCGCCCAGAGCATCGAGCGCTTCCGGCCGGTCGTCGATGCCGCGCGGTCGCGGGGCATCCATGTGCGCGGAGCCATGTCGTGCACCGTGGGGTGTCCCTACGAGGGTGACGTTGCGCCCGAACGTGTCGCCATGCTGGCGGGGCTGATGAAGGGCATCGGCGTGCAGCACATCGGCGTGGCCGATACGATCGGCGTCGGCACACCGCTCAAGGTGCAGCGCGCCATGGAAGCCGCGCTGCAGCACTACGAACTCGACGACGTGTCGGGCCATTTCCATGACACCTACGGCCAGGCGCTGGCCAATACGCTGGTCTGCCTGGAGATGGGGGTGTGGCAGTTCGACGCCTCGGTCGCCGGCCTGGGGGGCTGCCCCTATGCCAAGGGCGCCACCGGCAACGTCGCCACCGAGGACGTGGTCTTCATGCTGCACGGCATGGGCATCGAGACCGGCATCGACCTCGACCGGCTGATCGACGCCGGCAAGTTCATCAGCGACTTCCTGCAGCGCAAGCCCGGCTCGCGCGCCGCGACCGCATTGCTCAACCGGCGCGCATGAGCGAATTCGGGTTGCTGCCCGAAGCGGTGCAACGCGTGGCGGCCGCGTTGCGCGCGGCGGACCATCCGCACCAGCCGGTCCTGCTCGACGGCGCCGCCCGCACCGCCCGGCAGGCGGCCGACGCGCTTGGTGTCGCACTCGGCCAGATCGCCAAGAGCATCGTGTTCCGGCGCGGCAGCGACGATGCGGCCGTGCTGGTGGTCACCTCGGGTGACCGGCGCGTGGACGAACCCAAGGTGTCGGCGCTGGTCTGCGCCGGCGGCGAGCACCTGGGCCGGGCCGATGCCGGCTTCGTCAAGGCGACCACGGGCTTCAGCATCGGTGGTGTGTCGCCTGTGGCGCACGCCCGGCCGTGCGTGACGCTGATCGACCGCGAGCTGTTTCGCTTTGCTGAAATCTGGGCCGCGGCCGGCCATCCGCACGCCGTCTTCAGGCTCACGCCGGCCGAGTTGCAGGCGCTGACCGGCGCGCCGGTGTGCGACGTGGTCGACAGCATGGCCGCCGCATGACCGGGCCCGACACGCTGGCGACACTGGCCGAACTGGCCCGGGCAACCGACCAGCCGGTTCCCTCGCCATGTATCTCGGTCTGCCGCATCGACGCGGCCAGCGGCCTGTGTGTCGGGTGTTCGCGCACCATAGACGAAATCATCGCGTGGGGTCGCCAGACCGACAATGAAAGACGCGGCGTCTGGCGCCTGATTACACAGCGTGCCGGCCTGGCACCAATCTGAAACTCCGAACGGCAGCGCATGAAGCAAATCGATTTCTATTTCGACCCGATATCCCCCTATGCCGCGCTGGCATTCGAAAAACTGCCCGAGACGCTGATGGGCCTGAGTTACAGCGTCAGCTACAAGCCGGTGCTGTTCGGCGCGGTGCTGCAACA
>JANMYG010000452.1:0-2906 GCA_031381865.1 Betaproteobacteria bacterium
AACAACGGCATCAGCGTGGAGACCGACGCGATCACCACCACCGCCGGTGCCTGGGAAACGCTGACCTTCGACTTTGCCAACCCCGGTACCTCTCCCCCGGTCGGTGGCGGCGCCACGGCAGCCTTGAACCTGGCCAACACCAACAACAAGGCGTCGCTGTTCTTCGACTTCGGCCTGGGCGCCGGCGGCTACGGCGCCTTGCCCGCAGACCGCATCTACTATGCCGATGACCTGACCTTCGTCAACTAGCGCGAAACCCTTACCCGGCCGCCGCGATGCCGATAACGCATCGCGGCGTTTTTCATTGCGGTATGCACCGTAGCCACGGGTTACACGACCGGCAAGTAACAAGAACGGGCACCTGCCGCCGCTGACCGTCCAACGAACCATGACCAGCAACGCATCCCCCCGCCTGCTCGGCGACATCGGCGGCACCAACGCGCGCTTCGCCTGGCAGGCGCAGCCCGGCGCCGCGCCGTCCGACGTCGCCAGTTATGCCGGCGCGCAGCACGACACGCTGCTGTCCGCCATCCGGCATTACCTGGCCGAACATGGCAAGCAGGCTCCACCAGATTGCGCCATCGGCATCGCCAACCCGATCGTCGGCGACCGGGTGCAGATGACCAACCACCACTGGTCGTTTTCGATTTCCGAACTACGGCAGCAACTCGGGCTGCAGCGCCTCAAGGTGATCAACGACTTCACGGCGCTGGCCCTGTCGCTGCCGGCGCTCCAGCCGGCCGACCTGCGGCCGATCGGCCGCGGCGCGGCGGTGCCGGGCGCGCCGCTGGCCGTGCTGGGTCCGGGCACCGGTCTGGGCGTGTCGGGCCTGTTGCCGGCCGGCCATGGGCGCGACATGCCCATCAACGGCGAAGGCGGCCATGTCACCTTGTCGGCCTGTGACGACCGCGAAGCCGCGGTGGTCGACCATCTGCGGCACCGTTTTGGCCATGCCTCGGCGGAACGCGCCTTGTCCGGACCCGGGTTGGTCAACCTGTACGACGCGGCCTGCACATTGGCGGGCCAGCCGGTTCAGGCCATGGCCCCGTCGGACGTGATCGACCATGCCCGCGCCGGGACCGACCCGCACTGCGCGACTGCGCTTGCGTTGTTTTGCAACTTCCTGGGCGACGTGGCCGGCAACCTGGCGCTGACACTGGGCGCGCGCGGCGGCGTCTATATCGGCGGCGGCATCGCACCGCGCCTGGTCGAAGAAATCAGGCGCTCGGCGTTTCGCGAGCGCTTCGAGAGCAAGGGCCGCTTTCGCGACTACTTGGGCGCCATACCCACGCTCATCATCGACGCCACCATCTCGCCAGCGCTCATCGGCGCAGCCCGGGCGCTGGATGTGGACGATTGAGACGCGCCCTGGCTGCGATTCCGGCGACGCGCGATTGCTGCGCTTCGGTTTCCATGCCGGCCAGAGGGGGCGATGTGCGTTTTGGCTGCCAACCCGGACTCGATCCGGCATCCATGCGCCTGGCCCTGGACAAACGCCCGACCGGCCCGGGCACCCCGGCCGCGCTGGATCACCGATACGGGGGATCGGCGCCGCGCTGTTGCCTGGCCGGGACGGCCGGACCAGGCGGCCCCCGGTGTGAAAGCGATTTCAAACCTGGCGCGACGATATTTGATTTGAGTCAACCAATGTGCACCGTCGATTGCTAAAGTGCGGGACAACCCAGCACCATCCGGATCCAGCCCGTGCCCTCCATTGCCCCACCGCCCGCCGCCTGTGAATTGTCGGCCGAGGACCTGCAGTCCCTGCTGGCGCGGCATGCATCGGACCCGCATGCGCTGGTGCAGATCCTGCGCGAACTGCAGGCGTTGCAGGGCTGGCTGCCACGCACCAGCCTTGGCCGCGTGGCCGCGGCGCTCGGGCTGACGCTGGCCGATGTCGAGGGGGTGGCGGGTTTCTACCGCTTCTTTCACACCCGGCCGGTCGGTGCCTACCGCATCCTGTTCAGCGACAACGTCACCGACCGCATGCTCGGCAGCGAAGCGCTGATGGCCGACCTGTGCCGGCGCCTGGGCGTGGCGCCGGGCCGGGTCAGCGACGACGGCCTGGTGAGTGTGGACAAGAGCTCCTGCACCGGGCTGTGCGACCAGGGGCCGGCGCTGCTGGTGAACCACCACCACGTGGTGACCCGGCTCGACGCGACGCGTGTGGCGCAACTGGCCGGCCTGATACATGCGCGCGTTCCGGTGCCGCAGTGGCCGGCGCAGTGGTTCGAAGTGCAAGACAACATCCGCCGTGCCGACGTGTTGCTCGGCGAGCCGGTGTCCCCCGGTGCGGCGCTGGCGGCAGCACTCGCGCGCGGGCCCGAAGTGATGCTGGCCGAACTCAAGCGCTCCAACCTGCGCGGGCGCGGCGGTGCCGGTTTTGCGACCGGGCTCAAATGGGAACTGTGCCGCCAGGCGCCGGGCGCCGAGCATGTGGTGGTGTGCAACGCCGACGAAGGCGAGCCTGGCACCTTCAAGGACCGGGTGCTGCTGAGCCGCCAGGCCGACGCCGTGTTCGAAGGCATGACGGTGGCCGCGCACTGTATCGGCGCGCGCCGCGGCCTGGTCTACCTGCGCGGCGAGTACCGCTACCTGCTCGAGCCCCTGCTGGCGGTGCTGCAGCGTCGGCGCGACGCGCAACTGCTGGGGCCGTCGATCCTGGGGCACGCAGGCTTCGATTTCGACATAGCGATCCACGTCGGAGCCGGCGCCTATGTGTGCGGCGAGGAGTCGTCGCTGATCGAGTCGCTCGAGGGCAAACGCGGCACACCGCGCATCCGCCCGCCGTTTCCGGTGGAGCACGGTTACCTGGGGCACCCCACCGTCGTCAACAACGTCGAGACCTTTTGCGCAGCTGGCCACATCGCGCTGCAGGGCGGCGCCTGGTGGGCCGCCATCGGCAC
>JANMYG010000466.1:0-3646 GCA_031381865.1 Betaproteobacteria bacterium
GCCGGATTTCACCGGCCATGGTGCGTTGCAGCAGGTCGCCGGCCTGTTGCCCGGTGCGGCGCATGTCGACATGCGGGTAGGTCCGGTACGACACCATGATGTCGGCGTGTTGGCACATGGCGCGCGTCACGTTGGCGTGCAGGTCGAGCGTGATGGCGATCGGCAGGGCCGGCCCAACCACGGCGCGCAGGCGTGCCAGCAGTTCGCCTTCGCCGTCGTCGCAGAAGTCGGTCACCATGGCGCCGTGCAGGCCCAGCAGGATGCCGTCGAGTCGGCCCAGGTTTGTCTTGGCGGCATCGATGATCGGGTCGGTCAGGCGCTCGAACGCGTCGCGCGTGACGCGCCCCGCGGGTTGCGCGATGGCGCTCAGCACATGCACCAGTTCCCAGCCGTGGGCGCGCGCCGCGTCCAGAAAGCCGGCCAGTTCGGTGTTGGAGTTGCCGCGCGCGGCGATCGCCGAGGCGGCGTCCAGAAAACAGTCCTGCGCCTCGAACTTGTCGAAACCGGTCGGGATGATGCTGAAGGTGTTGGTCTCGTGGGCGAATTCGGCGCTCAGGACGCGAAATACCCTCATGGGCACGGGGCGGCCGCGCGAGCAGTTCGTTGTTGTTTCACCAGGGGTGCTCCTCGTGCACTGTTTGTCGAAACCGATTCTATTGAGCATCCCAATCCCGCGGGCGGGCCAGGCGTTCCCGAAGAAACATGACTCATGGCTATGAATTCGTAATTCGTTAATTTTGTTCCTTGTGAGGTTGTCGAGGGTCGAGACACCGTACGCCCTGGGCATGGCCTGCCCTGCGCCGGTCCAACGGTCGACTGGCTCGCGAGCCCTTCGACAGGCTCAGGGCGAACGGACATTTGCCTGTCGTCAATCCGGGAAAGACCAACAGGTACCGCCACAGGACGGCTTGTCGTTCATTGCGATCCAGCTTGTGGTTCAACACGATCCAGCTTGTGGTTCAACGCGATTCGGCTTGTGGTTCAACACGATCCGGCTTGTGGTTCAACGCGATCCGGCTTGTGGTTCAACACGATCCGGCTTGTGGTTCAACGCGATCCGGCTTGTGGTTCAACGCGATCCGGTGGTCGACTGGCGCTGTGTAAGACCGCCTGCCCAATTGCGTTCGTTGGACACGAACTGTCCGCGTTCAGGGCGAACGGCGGATGTCCTTGAACTTTAACGCGCGTCAGTGCCAGAGGTGCACCGGTGCGCGTTCGGCCTGGCGCCGGGTGTAGTCCAGTGTCAGCGCCGCAAGGTCTCCGCCAAGCGCGTCGAGCCGGGCCAGTTGCCAGCGGGCGCCGGTCGTGCGCGCCGCCACGCGGGCCTCGACCAACGCCATCCACTGGTCGGCAAGCGCCGCATCCACGCCGAGCGCAGCAAGCCCGTCGCGTGCGCGTGGCACCAGTTCGCCCAGCAGGTGGTCGGCCCGCAGGACGCGGCCATCGGTCCACCTTAGCGACGCCTCCAGCCCCAGGCGCGCGGCGTCGTAGAAGTTGCGCCGCGCGTCGTCGAACGCCAGGCCGCGCTCGGGCGGGGCGGGTTCGGCAGCCAGCGCAGCGATCAGGCCGATCGAAAAAGCCAGGTTGGCCATCATGTCGGTCATGCTCGGTCCGGCGGCCATGGGGCGGTGCTCGACGCGCAAATGGATCGACCCGTCGGCATCGAAGCCCACCAGCGGGCGGTTCCAGCGCCAGATCGTTCCGTTGTGCAGGCGCAGGTGCGGCAGCCGGTCGGCCGGGTCCGCAAGCTCCACCGGTAGCAGCGGCTCGAAACGGTCCAGGTTCTCGCGAAAGCACTCCACCAGCGAGTAACCGGCGTAACCGCTGCCAAAACTCACGCGCGCCAGTGCGTCGTGGGCGCCGTCCTCGCGCGCACCGATGTTCAGCGCCTGTTCGAACAGTGGAATGCGCGTCTCCTGCCACAGTTGCCGGCCGAACAGCATCGGCGAGTTGCCCGACAGCGCGACCACCGGCGCCGAAGCGATCAGCGCCGCGTTGTAGCTGCGCACCGTCTCCGACGCCGGCACCTGCAGGTGGACCTGGAACGACGTCGCCGCGGCCTCCAGCATCACGTCATGGTGCACGCTGTGCATTGTTTCGCCCTGCGGGCCGGTGATGTCGAGCAGGTTCGCACGCCCGTGGCGCTGGCGCAGGACCTGCTCGTTCAACGCCCGGTAACGGGTGCGGTTCGACAGGTTGGCCAGCGTCAGGTCGGCATCGGTGAGGGTCGGCAGGATGCCGATCGCCACCACCTGCAACCCCATTTCCGCCGCCACGACGCGGCACCGGCCCCAGGTGGCCTCGAGATCGGCCGAGAGCCGGCCAAGGCCGTCACCGCTGACAGGTTGCGGCGGCACATTGAGTTCGATGTTGAAGCGGCCGAGTTCGGTCACGATGTCCGGCGAGCCGATACGCGCAATGAATTCGTCGTTGCGCGGCGCTGGCCTGCCCCCCGCGTCGATCAGCCAGGCTTCGAGCTCGAGCCCCGCCACCGGCGCATGGCGCGACAACGCGTCGCGTTCCACCAGATCGTGCAACAGGGCCGTTTCAACCGCCAGCTGGCGCTTGAAGCGCGCGTAGTCACGGTGCTCGAAACTGGTGCGGTCGACGGCCTGTCCCATGGCCGGGATTTGACGGCGCCGGCACGGCCGCCGATTTGCGTTAGGTCAAATCCACGCCAAGGAGGTTTGCCCGCAACGCGGCCGGTCGAGCGGAGCTCTCACGTGCGCTCGATCACCACTTCCAGGTACTCGCTCGGCAAGACCAGCGTGTCGTCGCCCGAGCGGTTTCGGCCATCCATGAGGGACAGCAGATCCCGGGTGAATGCGGCTTGGCGGTCGGTATCCAGCGCGGCAAAGGTCTTGTGCATCGGCCCATAGTAGGTGCGAAACACATCGATCCAGTGCGCCGGCGAGTGGTAGCGGAACGTGAACATGCGCTGGGTCGTGTGGACCTGCCGGGCGCAATTGCCGAACAGTTCGTCGAGCCGCGCCCGGGTGCCCCACAGTGCGGGTGAGCTGACGCCCGGAGCAGGTGGGATGTACTTGCCGATGGTCTTGAACAACTGGCCGATGAAGCTGTCGGGCGTCCAGTTTGCCAGGCCGATCTTCCCGCCGGACCTGCAGACACGTGTTAGCTCGGCTGCCGCCTTGTCCTGGTCAGGGGTGAACATCACGCCGAAGGTCGACAACACGACGTCGAATGATGCGTCGGCAAACGGCAGGTTTTCGGCGTCGGCCTGCTGAAACTGGATCGTGTGGCCTTCGGCCGATGCCCGCGCCCGCGCGGAATCGAGCAGCGTCGGGACATAGTCGGTCGACGTGACGTCGCACCAGCGGCGCGCGGCCGCGAGTGTGGCATTGCCGTTGCCCGCGGCAACATCGAGGACGCGGCTGCCGGCGCGCAGGTCGAGCGCTTCGCACAGGTCCTCGCCGACGATCTGCAGCGTGGTTCCCACGACCGCGTAGTTGCCGGCCGACCACGCGGCTTGCTGGCGCGCCTTGACCGCCACAAGATCGACCGCGGGCGCGGACGGTGAAATGACTGCAGACATGGCAAAACTCCTTGCTTCGGTTGCGACCGATGGGTCAGCGCGTCGCTGCAACCGTGGCGGTGCGCTGGCGTGGCGTGGGGCGGGCGGCGACGC
>JANMYG010000468.1:0-10397 GCA_031381865.1 Betaproteobacteria bacterium
TGCTGGCCGACATCACCGACATCAAGAAGATCGATGCCAACACGGTCCAGATCGTCATGAAGGCCGGCAACGTGGATCTGCCGTACAACCTGAGCGACTACCACATCATCGTGGTGCCCAACGGCTTCAAGGATTACACCAAACCGGACGGCACCGGCGCTTTCACGCTGGACGAGTTTCAGCCCGGAGTACGTGCGACCTTCAAGCGCAAGAGCGGCAACTACTGGAAGCCCAACCGCGGCAATTTCGAGCGCGTCGAACTGCGCTACATCGGCGACGCCGCGGCGCGCACGCAGGCGCTGGTCACCGGCCAGGTGGACATCATCAACCGTGCCGACCCAAAGACGGCAGCCTTGCTGGCCAAGAACAAGGGGCTCAAGCTGGGGCGTACGGCCGGCATGGGCAATCGCTTCTGTTTTGTGGCGCAAACCGACAAGGATCCGTACACCAACAAGGACCTGATGCTGGCGCTCAAGCACGGCGTCGATCGCAAGAAGATCGTCGACAACGTGTTCTCGGGTTTTGCTGCCATCGGCAACGACAACGCGGTCGGGCCGAAGATGAAGTTCTACGATGCCAAGCAGAAGATGAACTCCTACGACCCTGAGAAGGCCAAGTTCTATTTCAAGAAAGCCGGCCTGAGCAATCCGTCGATCGAGCTGCAGGTGTCGGAGGGTGCTTTCACCGGCGCGACCGACTCGGGCCAGATCATGCAGGAGTCCCTGGCCAAGGCCGGCATCAAGATGGAACTCAAGCGCGTGTCTGGCGACGGTTACTGGGACAACGTCTGGCTCAAGGTGCCATTCTGCGCGGTGTACTGGGGCAACCGCCCGACCATCGACAACCAGTTGACCAATATCTTCAAGGCCGGCGGCGCCTGGAACGACACCCACTTCAACAACCCCGACTTCGAGAAACTGCTGGTGGAAGCGCGCGTCGAACTGGACCAGAACAAGCGCGCACAGCAGTACGCGAAGATGCAGGAGCTGGTCTCGCAGAATGCGGGCATGGTCCACTTTGCAACCATTGATTACCTGGATGCACACAGCGTCAAGCTGCAAGGGCTCTTCCCTTCCGGCCGTTATGACCTGGGTGACGGGCGCATTGCAGAAAAGGGCTGGTTTGCCTGATAGGTTGGCCTGGTCGCAGGCACTGTAAACCAACCGGCGGGGTGGAGCTTTATTTGTTCCTCCCCGTTTTTTTGTACCTGATGCGATCGTGCATTGCGGTGCTGGCTCCGCGCAGCGTGTCGGTATTGAGCCCTCGTTCTGCAATTCACACGGGAAGAAGCCATGGCGAAATTGATAGTCAACCGCTTGTTGCTGGGAATCCTGACCTTGTTCGCGGTGTCGGTGCTGATATTCGTCTGCACCGAGATCCTTCCGGGCGACGTTGCCTCCGCGGTGTTGGGCCAAGGTGCCACGCCCGAAGCCCTGAAGGTGTTCCGCAAGGAACTGGGTCTGGATGTGCCGGCCCACCTGCGTTACTGGAACTGGCTGGTGGGCGCGTTGCACGGCGACCTCGGCGTGGCGCTAACGAACAAGCGCGTCATCGTCGATGAAGTGCTGCCACGGCTGGGCAATACGCTGTTCCTGGCGGGTTATGCGGCACTGATCGCGATTCCGCTGGCGGTGGGCCTGGGCATCTTCTCTGCCATCAACGAAGGCAAACTGTCGGACAAGTTGTCCAACATCCTCACCTTGATCGCGATTTCCTTCCCCGAGTTTTTCATCGCCTACCTGCTGATCATCTTCTTCGCGGTGAATGTCGACTGGTTCCCGTCGCTTTCCACCGTTTCTCCGGGCATGTTGTTTGGCGACCGGGTCTACCAGACCACCTTGCCCGCGATCACTCTGACGCTGCTGGTGGCCGCGCACATGTTGCGCATGACGCGCAGCTCGGTGCTTTCGGTGATGTCCACGCCCTACATCGAGATGGCCTTCCTCAAGGGGGCCAAACGCGGGCGCGTCATCGTTCGCCACGCCTTGCCCAACGCGGCGGCGCCCATCATCACGGTGATTGCGCTGAACCTGGCCTATCTGGTGGTAGGTGTGGTGGTGATCGAGGCCGTGTTCGTCTACCCGGGGCTGGGCCAGCTGATGGTCGACGCGGTGTCCAAGCGCGACGTGCCGGTGATCCAGGCCTGTGGCCTGGTGTTTGCGATGGTGTTCGTGTCGCTGAATACCGCCGCCGACGTACTGGTCATCCTGGTCAATCCGCGGCTGCGCCACAAACGCTGATGAAGGGGAATTGACCATGAAACTGTTTGGACATAAACCGACGATGTCGGCCTGGTTCGGCCTGGTGGTGGTGGCCGTGTTTGTCTTCGTCGCCCTGTTCACCCCCTTGCTTGCGCCGTATCCCGAGTCCGCCAATATCGGTGGCACCTGGGACGAACCATCCGGGAAGATGTGGCTTGGCGGTGATCAGATCGGCCGCGACATGCTGACCCGCATCCTGTACGGCTCGCGCATGACGATCGGGGTGGCCCTTGCGATCACGTCCTTGTCGTTCGTGATCGGTATCGTGCTGGGTTTCCTCAGCGCCGTAGCGGGTGGCTGGGTCGACATATTGCTCACACGGCTGGTGGACGTGATGTTGTCCATTCCCGGCCTGATCTTCGCGCTCATCATCCTGGGCGTGTTCGGCTCCAGTATTCCGGTCCTGATCGTCACCATTGCGGTACTGGACTCCACCCGGGTGTTCCGGCTGGCGCGCGCCCTGGGCATGAACCTGACCGTGCTGGAGTACGTGGAGGCTGCGCGGCTGCGCGGCGAGGGCACCTGGTGGATCATCCGCCGCGAGATCCTGCCCAACGCGTCGGCCCCTCTGATGTCGGAATTCGGCCTGCGGTTTTGCTTCAACTTCCTTTTCATCGCCGGCCTGTCGTTCCTGGGCCTGGGTATACAGCCACCCTATGCCGATCTGGGCGGCATGGTGCGTGAAAACGCAGCCGCCATCAACTTCGGCATGATGGCCCCGATCTATCCCGCCACCGCCATTGCGCTGTTGACGGTGTCGGTCAACCTGGTGGTCGACTGGTTGCTGTCGATCGAAGCGCGCCCGTCCGGCGCGCAGGCGGAACTGTGAGTACGCGTCGTGCCGCAGAGCCGCCTCAAGGCGCGACAGCCCCCTTGGGGCTGAGGCCTGCGGCTCCCAGCCTGCCTGCGCAGGCTGGGACAGGGCGAAGAGCCGCTGCCTCTGGCAGCGGCACGTGCAGCGCAGTACACAAAGTGACAAGCGTGGGGGCAACAAATTGAGCCAGTCTGAAAAAATCATCCTGAAAATCAAGGGCCTGCGGCTGGAGGGGGTGCGCGCCGGCAACGTGATCGTCGACAACGTCGATGTCACGCTGCATGCCGGTGAGGTGCTGGGCCTGATCGGCGAGAGCGGCGCCGGAAAATCCACCATCGGCCTGTCGGCGATGTCGTATGCCCGCGCCGGCGTGCATATCGCCGCTGGCGCAGTCGAAATCGATGGCATTGATATTCGCAAACTGGATGCAGCCGGACGCCGGGCGGTCCGGGGCCGGCGCATCGCCTACGTCGCGCAATCCGCGTCGGCGGCGTTCAACCCGTCGCACACCATCATGGACCAGGTCTGTGAAGCACCCATGATCCATGGACTGATGTCGCGCGACGAGGCAGAGGCCTGGGCCCGGCACCTGTTCAAGTCACTCGACCTGCCGGAACCCGAAACTTTTGGCGACCGGTATCCGCACCAGGCCTCCGGCGGGCAGTTGCAGCGCGCGATGGCGGCCATGGCCATGTCCTGCCGCCCCGATATCCTGGTGCTGGACGAACCCACCACCGCGCTGGACGTCACCACGCAGATCGAGGTGCTGATCCTGCTCAAGTCGCTGATCCGTGAATACGGCACCGCAGCGCTGTACATCACGCACGACCTGGCGGTGGTGGCGCAGGTGGCGGACCGCATCAAGGTGCTGCGCTACGGCAAGGAAGTCGAAGAGGGCACGGTCGATGGTGTGTTGCAGGCCCCGACACAGGACTACACGGCCCGGCTGGTGGCGGTGCGGGGCGCGGCCGCCAGCGAACGCGCCGACCCGAGTTCGGTGAAGCCGGAAACCATCCTCAAGATCGATCACATCGACGCGTCCTACGGCAAATTCAAGGTGGTATCGGACGTCAGCCTGGACATTCTCAAGGGCGAGACGGTCGCGGTGGTGGGCGAGTCCGGCTCCGGAAAATCCACGCTGGCGCGCATCATCACCGGCTTGCTGCCACCCACCGCCGGCACGATCACATTCAAGGGCCAGCCCCTGCCGCGGTCCCTGGCGGAACGCAGCAAGGACCTCAAACGCACCATCCAGCTGGTCTACCAGATACCCGATGTGGCGCTGAACCCGCGCCAGACCTTGCTCGAAACGATTGGCCGCCCGGTCAGTTTCTACTTCAGCATGGGCGGCAGCAACCCGGTGCAACAGGGTGCGCACCAGACGGTGCAGCAGTCCATCGGCCGCCCATCCAGCGTGTTCTACGGCATGGGAAGCAAGGAGGTGGACAAGCGGACCAAGGAGCTGATGGACCTGGTCGAGCTGCCGCAGAATTTCCTGTCGCGTTATCCAACCGAGTTGTCGGGGGGACAAAAACAGCGCGTCTGCGTGGCCCGGGCGCTGGCGGCCGATCCCGACCTGATCATCCTGGATGAACCCACCTCGGCGCTCGACCCGCTGGTGGCGGAGGAAATCCTCAAGCTGTTGCGCCGGCTGCAGGTGGAACTGGGCCTGTCCTACATGCTGATCACGCACGACCTCGACGTGGTGCACCGCATTGCGCACCGCACGGCGGTGATGCTGCGCGGCTCGTTCGTCGCGTTCGACGCGACCGAGAAGATCTTCGAGGGGCCGTACCACCCATACACCGAGAAACTGGTCACGGCGGTGCCGGTCATGCGCAGCGACTGGCTCGATGGTGTGCTGGCCAAAAGGGCGGCTGCCCCGGCTGCCGCCTGACCGGACGGCAGCCGGTGGGCACGCGCGGACCCGCCGCACCGGGCGCGCTGCGTGCAACCCCTGTAGCATTGGTTGACCGGCCGGCCTCCTGCAACGAGGTCGCACCCAGCTTGCCACTGGATACGTCAGCGAAGCCACACCATGTCCCACCCATCCACAATGCCCTCGGTCTACCTGCCCCACGGAGGCGGGCCGGCTTTTTTCATGGAAGGCGGCATGGGCGACATGTTCCGCCCGATGGGCGACTTCCTGACGCAGTTCCACCGCCTGCTGCCCGCCACGCCGTCGGCGATCCTGGTGGTCACCGCCCATTGGGAAGCGCCGGTGGTGACATTGAGCGGCGGCCAGCAACCTGGCCTGATCTACGACTACTACGGATTTCCCAGGGAAACCTACTCCATCAGTTATGCCGCACCCGGCGCACCGGCACTGGCTGAAAAAGCCGCGGCCCTGCTGCGCGAGGCCGGCATCGGCGTGCTGGTCGACCCCGGATACGGCTGGGACCACGGCGTATTCATCCCACTCAAGGTGATGTACCCGCGGGCCGACATCCCGGTGCTTGCCATGTCGCTGAAAGCCGGGCTCGACCCGAACGAACACAGCGCCATTGGTGCCGCGTTGCGCCCCTTGCGCGACGAAGGCGTGCTGGTCATGGGCAGCGGCATGAGTTACCACAACCTGGGCCAGATGGGCAATGGCCCGGCGGCGGCCGAGTTCGACCGCTGGCTCGACGGCGCGATGTCGGGCGATGCAGCACACCGACGTGGTCAGCTGGCGCGCTGGGCCCAGGCCCCCTCGGGCCGGATGTCGCATCCGCGCGAAGAACACCTGTTGCCGCTGATGGTGGCGTCCGGGGCCGGCGGTGATGCGCCCGCGCGCAAGTTGTGGAGCGGCGCGGTCGGGCCGACAGCGGTGTCGGCGTGGGCCTTCGACTGACCCGGCCGGGCCCTACACGTTCGAATCGGGGAACGACGCCTTGCGGCGGTTCACGTAGTCGAGGATCGCTTCGTCGGTGGCCACATCCATCGGCGGCATTTCGTATTCGGCCAGCTGTTTCTTCCAGCTCGCATTGGCGCGTTGCGCCAGGTCGCGCGAACCCTCGGCTTCCCATTGCTCGTAGCTGTTGTTGTCGGTGATCGGCGAACGGTAGAAGGCGGTCTCGAAGTTGGCCTGGGTATGGGCGCAGCCCAGGAAGTGCTTGCCCGGGCCGACTTCGCGGATCGCGTCCATCGCCTGGCCGTTTTCCGACAGGTCCACGCCGGCCAGCAGGGTGTGCATCATGCCGGCCTGGTCGACGTCCATGACGAATTTCTCGTAGCCCATCGACAGGCCGCCCTCCAGCCAGCCGGCCGTGTGCAACACGAAGTTGACGCCGCCCAGGCAGGTCGGCAGCAGGGTGTTGGCCGACTCGGAGGCTGCCTGCGCATCGGCGATCTTGGAGCCGCACAGGCCACCGCCGGAACGAAACGGCACCCCGAGACGGCGCGCCAGCGCGGCCATCACAAACAGCACCAGCGCCGGTTCGGGCGTGCCGAAGGTGGGCGCGCCCGACTGCATCGAGATGCTGGAGGCGAAGCTGCCCAGCACCACCGGCGCGCCCGGGTTGCACAGCTGCACGAAGGCCATGCCGGCCAGCGCTTCGGCCAGCGTCTGCGCCGCGGTGCCCGCCACGGTGACGGGCGACATCGCGCCGGCCAGGATGAACGGCGTGATGATGGTCGCCTGGTTGGCGCGCGCATAGACCTTGGCCGCGCCGAGCATGGTCTCGTCGAAGGTCATCGGCGAATTGGCGTTGATCAGGTTGATGACCACGGTGCGCTGGCGGCCGGTGGCCGGGTCCATGGCATCGTCGCCGAACAGTATCTTGGCCATCTCGACCGTGTCGCGCGCGCGATCGGGGTGGGTGACCGAGCCCATGAACGGCTTGTCGCTGTATTTCATGTGCGAATACACCATGTCGAAATGGCGCTTGTTGACCGGCAGGTCGACCGGTTCGCAGATCGTGCCGCCCGAATGGTGCAGCGGGTTGGCCATGTAGGTGAGCTTGACGAAGTTGCGGAAGTCCTCGATCGTGGCGTAACGTCGGCCGCGGTCGAGGTCGCGCACGAAGGGTGAGCCGTAGGCCGGCGCAAATACCGTGTTCTTGCCGCCGATCACCACGTTGTGGGCCGGATTGCGCGCGTACTGCGTGAACTCGCGCGGCGCCGTGGCCTGCACCAGTTTGCGCGCCAGCCCGCGCGGGAAATGCACGCGTTCGCCCTTGACGTCGCAACCCGCGGCGCGGAACAGCTCGAGCGCTTCCGCGTCGTCGCGAAAGTCGATGCCGGTCTCCTCGAGGATCGTGTCGGCGTTGCGCTCGATGATCTGCAGGCCTTCCTCGTCGAGCACTTCGTAATACGGGATCTTGCGTGTGATGTACGGCGCCGACTGGCTGCTGCGGGCCGAACGTGCCGCGCGTTTGGCCTCGCGCCCGCCCCCGGCACGCCGGGTGCGCGGGGCCTGAGTTTCTGCCTGTACCAGTGCGTCTTCCATGCTGTGTCTCCAGAACATTTGTCGGGCGTCGAAGGCGCCCGAAGTGACCACAGTATGGTGAAGCAAGCCGCAGGCAGGTGGTCCGCATGCGACGCCGCCTTGCGTGCTCACGCCAACCGCGCTGTCGCGCGCAGACCGGTTGCGGTCGTGTCGGGCGCCTGCCAGCACGCGCCCGGGCGTCTAGTATTCGCGCGGGTCGTGGGCCGGTCGTTCACAGGGTCGAAGATGGTTGCAAAAGTCATAGATGGGCACGCCGTGGCGCGCCAGGTGCGCGCGCAATGCCGTGAAACCGCCCGGGCGCTGGCCGCACGCGGCGTCACGCCCGGCCTGGCGGTGATCATCGTGGGCGACAACGCCGCATCGCGCGTCTATGTGGCCAACAAGGTCAGGGCCTGTACCGAAGTGGGGCTGAAATCGACCGTGTACGCATTCGACGCCGCCACGGCCGACAACGTGGTGGAGGCCGAAATCCTCCGCCTCAACGACGACCCGGCCGTGCACGGCATCCTGGTGCAGTTGCCGCTGCCGGCGCATTTCGACGCGCGCCGCGTGCTGGGAGCGATTTCCAGCGACAAGGACGTGGACGGCTTTCACCTGTACAACGTGGGCGCGCTGGTGCAGGGCGAGACGGTGTTCCCGCCCTGTACACCGTTCGGCGTGCAGAAGATGCTCGAATACGAGAACATTCCGGTCGAGGGGCAGAACGTGGTCGTGGTGGGCGCCAGCAACATCGTCGGCAAGCCGATGGCGCTGATGCTGATGCAAAAGGACGCCACGGTGTGTATCTGCCACGCCAAGACACGCGACCTGGCGCAATTCACCATCCTGGCCGACATCCTGGTGGTGGCCGCCGGAAAACCCAACCTGATCCTGCCGCAGATGGTGCGCACCGGGGCGGTCGTCATCGACGTCGGCATCAACCGGCTGCCGGACGGACGGCTGGTGGGTGATGTGGACTTCGAAGGCGTGCGGCAAAAGGCCTCCTACATCACGCCGGTACCGGGCGGCGTCGGCCCCATGACGGTCACCATGCTGGTCTACAACACGGTGCAATCGGCGCAGCGGCATGCGGCAACGGCCGACGCGGCGACTTAGCGACCTGGCGCTATGTCGCCTACGGGTTCCCTGATGTCGTTGCATGGACACCAGCCCTGGGTCGTGTCTAGACAATGCAGGGGGCCCGGCCGCAGTTTCCTGGTTCGCGCCTGACCGGCAGCGCACACGACAAGAGAGTTTTTATGGCACTGAGCGTTTTCGACCTGTTCAAGATCGGCATCGGTCCGTCGTCGTCGCATACGGTCGGCCCGATGAAGGCCGCAGCCATGTTCGCGCGCCGCCTGGCCAAGGCGGACCTGCTGGCCCAGACCGCGCGTATCGAGGCCAAGTTGTACGGGTCGCTGGGCGCGACCGGCAAGGGCCACGGCACCGACACGGCCGTGATGCTCGGGCTCGAGGGCTCGATGCCCGACAGCGTCGACCCCGACAGCATCGACCGGCGCATCAAGGAAATCCGCGCCCAGCGCAGCCTGCATGTCGACGGCAAGCTTCCGGTGCCGTTCCACGAGAAGACCGACATCCTGTTCCTGCGCCGCGAGACCTTGCCGTTCCATTCCAACGGTGTGCGTTTCACGGCGTTTTCCAGCGACGGCGCGGTGATCGAGGAGCGGCGTTATTTTTCGGTCGGCGGCGGTTTCGTGGTGTCGCAGGAAGAAGCCGACGCATCGCTCGACCACCCGCGGCTGGTGGTCGACCCCACCGTGCTGGCGCACCCCTTTTCCAGCGGCGACGCGTTGCTGGCCATCACGGTCGAGACCGGCATGTCGATCGCTCAGGTGGTGCGCAAGAACGAACACGCCTGGCGCACCGACGCCGAGCTCGACGCCGGGCTGGACGCGATCTGGGGCGCCATGAAGTCGTGTGTCGAACGCGGTTGCCGCACCGAAGGCCACCTGCCCGGCGGCATGCGCGTCAAGCGCCGCGCCGCCGAACTGCACCGCTCGCTGAGCAGCCGGCCCGAACAGGCGCTCAAGGACCAGCTCACCATATTGGATTTCGTCAACCTGTACGCGATGGCCGTCAACGAAGAAAACGCGGCCGGCGGCCGGGTCGTGACGGCGCCCACCAACGGCGCCGCCGGCATCGTGCCGGCGGTGATGCACTATTACGACCGCTTCGTGCCAGGCGCCAGCCAGCAGGGCATCCGCGATTTCCTGCTTACTGCCGGCGCCATCGGATTGCTGTACAAGGAAAACGCCTCGATCAGCGGCGCCGAGGTCGGTTGCCAGGGCGAGGTGGGCGTCGCCTGCTCGATGGCCGCCGGGGCGCTGGCCGCGGTCATGGGCGGCACGCCGGAGCAGGTCGAGAA
This sequence comes from Betaproteobacteria bacterium, assembly GCA_031381865.1. Lineage (GTDB taxonomy): Bacteria > Pseudomonadota > Gammaproteobacteria > Burkholderiales > Burkholderiaceae_C > CAISIP01. The sequence goes on from JANMYG010000468.1 coordinate 9,870, forward strand.
TGCGGCCGAGATCGGCATGGAACACAACCTCGGCCTGACCTGCGACCCGGTCGGCGGCCGGGTGCAGATCCCGTGTATCGAGCGCAACGCGATGGGTTCGGTCAAGGCGCTCAACGCCGCGCGAATGGCATTGCGCGGCGACGGCACCCACTACGTGTCGCTCGACAAGGTGATCAAGACCATGCGCGACACCGGCCGCGACATGATGACCAAATACAAGGAGACCAGCCGTGGTGGCCTGGCCGTCAATGTCATCGAGTGCTGATGTAAGGCTGGCGCCATGCGCGAACGTGGTTCGCAGGCACACATTGGCGGCGGCTTGCGGCCCGATGCGGTCGTTGATTTCCGATTTCCAACTTCCCCTCGTTGGCGCGCCTCGCGGCATGCGGTACGCCGTGTGTTCTCCGGGGAGGCTGCAAAGGCGTGTGGGGGCCGCTGGCGTCGCTTTACTGGAGCGGTCGTGCGCTGAACGCGCCGACTGCCCTGCGGTGCTCGGTCTTGCGCCCCGTCGCGGAACTCGCTGCGTTC
>JANMYG010000472.1:0-11676 GCA_031381865.1 Betaproteobacteria bacterium
GAACGCAGCGAGTTCCGCGACGGGGCGCAAGACCGAGCACCGCAGGGCAGTCGGCGCGTTCAGCGCACGACCGCTCCAGTAAAGCGACGCCAGCGGCCCCCACACGCCTTTGCAGCCTCCCCGGAGAACACACGGCGTACCCCCTGCCGCGAGGCGCGCCAACGAAGCCGAATCGGCAGTCTGCGAATGAACGCAACGGGCCGAAAGCGGACATCCTGGCGGCGCGACAGTCCGTCGTGCTTGGCGCATGCCGACAGGGGCCGCTGAGATGCCTCTGCGGGTGTATCACTTGCTTCTCGCCCCGGCCCTGCTGTTGGGCCTGCGCACCGGCGCAGCCGAGGCGCCGGCCGTCCCGCGTTTCGTCGAGGAGACCGACAGTGCCGGACTGCAGAGCCGCATGGAGGGTGAGTTCGAGTTCCAGATCGGCGGCGGCGTCGCCACCTTCGATTGCGATGGCGACGGGTTGCCCGAGGTCTACATCACGGCCGGCGTGAACAAGGCCAAGTTCTACCGCAACCGCAGCAGCCGCGGCGGACCGATCAAGCTGCAGGAGGAACGCTCCGGGCTGGAACTGACCGGCGCCAACGGCGCCTATGCGCTGGACATCGACGGCGACGGCAACACCGACCTGGTGGTGCTGCGCGTCGGCGAAGTGCAGGTGTTTCGCGGCCTGGGCGGCTGCAGGTTCGAGCGCGCCACCGACAAGTGGGCGCTGCGCAGTGGCAATGTGTGGCACAGCGCGTTCTCCGCTACCTGGGAACGCGGCCAGTCGTGGCCGACACTGGCCATCGGCACCTATGTCGACCGCAACAAACCCGATTTTCCGTGGGGCAGCTGCACTGCCGGCAGCCTGTTGCGGCCGGCGCCTGGGGACAAGGCCTTTGCGCCGCCGATAACACTCGCACCGGGCCACTGCGCCTTGTCCATGTTGTTCTCCGACTGGGGCCGCACCGGCGAGGCGGCCTTGCGGGTCAGCAATGACCGCGAATACTACAAGGGCGGCCAGGAGCAGCTGTGGCGCGTCGCGCCCGGACTGGCGCCGCAGCTGTACACCGCCGAGCAAGGCTGGAAGCCGCTGCAGATCTGGGGCATGGGCATCGCCAGCCACGACCTCGACGGCGACGGCCGGCCCGAGGTGTTCCTGACCAGCATGGCCGACAACAAGCTGCAGCAACTCGAAGGCGACGGCAGCCGGCCCAGCTACGGCGATGTGGCATTCAAGCGCGGCGTCACCGCGCACCGGCCGTATGTGGGCGGGGATGTCCACCCCTCCACCGCCTGGCACGCCCAGTTTGCCGACGTCAACCAGGATGGGCTGGCGGACCTGTTCGTCGTCAAGGGCAACGTGGCCAGCATGCCCGACTTCGCGACGCTGGACCCCAACAACCTGCTGTTGCAGCAGCCCGACGGGCGTTTCGTCGAAGTCGGGCAACAGGCCGGCATTGCCAGCTACCGGCGCGGGCGCGGCGGCATGCTGGTGGACCTCAACGGCGACGGGCTGCTCGACATGCTGGTGGTCAACCGCTGGGACAAGGCGCAGCTGTGGCGCAACGTCGGCGCCGGCACGGCCTACAAGCCACTGCCGATGGGCCAGTGGCTGCAGATTCGGTTGCGCCAGGGCGGCGGCAACCGCGATGCCATCGGCGCGTGGGTCGAGGTGGACCTGGGCGAACGCACCATCCGCCAGGAATTGACCATCGGTGGCGGGCACGCCAGTGGCAACCTGGGCTGGATGCATTTCGGCCTGGGACAGGCCGGCAGCGTCAGGCTGCGCGTGTTGTGGCCGTTCGGCAGCTGGGGCGCGTGGCAGAACGTGGCCGCCAACGACTTCTACATCGTGGATCGCCAGGCGGGCGTGAGCCCGTGGCGCGCGCCATGAAGAACTGGTGTCGCGGCGCTGCCGTGCTGGTGCTGGCGTCGTTCGGCGTGTTGTGCCCGCTCGCTGCGCTGGCACAGGCGCCGGCACGGGCGCCGGATACTGCCGCACCCCGGCCGGCGGGCGCCTTCAGTTCGGCGCTGGTGACCGATTGGTTCAGCCTGGCGCTGCAGCTGACCCAGCAGACACCCGGATTCAGCCCGCCGGTTGCTTCGCGCGCGCTGGCCTACCTCGGGCTGGCGTTGTACGAGTCCGTGGCGCCTGGCATCCCGGGCAACACCAGCCTGGCCGGACAACTCAACGAACTCGATTCCCTGCCCTGGGCCCAGCCCGACGAGCCGTTGCATTGGCCGACGGTGGCCAACGCGTCGCTGGCCACCATGACCCGCATTATGTTCGGCAACGCCAGCGCCGAGAACAAGGCGCGCATCGACCTGCTGGAGCGCAACATGCCGCTCAAATACGGGCAGGATTTCGACCCCGGCGCCTTGTCGCCCGACACCACCAACCGCTCCGAGACCTTCGGCAAGCTGATGGCGATGGCGATCATGACCTGGGCCCGCACCGATGGCGGCCACGAGGCCTGGGGACCGTTGCGGCGCAACCAGCTCAACTACGTGCCGCCCAGCGGCGCCGGCCAGTGGAGCGCGACACCACCGGCCTTTGCGCCGGCGCTGCTGCCGCGCTGGGGCGACAACCGGCCGTTCGTGCTCAAGAACGCCCGCGACTGCCCGGCGCCCGCACCACCACCCTACTCGGAAGATCCGTCGTCGGCCTTTTACAAGGACGCGCAGGAGGTGTACCGCATCAGCAACCAGGCGACGCAGGAACAGCGCCAGTTCGCGCTGTATTGGGCCGACGATCCGGGCAAGACCCCGACACCGGCCGGCCATTGGGTGTACATCACCAACGACCTGCTCAAGGCGCGCAAGGCCAGCCTGGCCGACGCGGCGCAGACGATGGCGCGGCTCAACCTGGCGATGGCCGACGCGTTCATCGCGGCCTGGGCGACCAAATACACGCACAACGTGCTGCGGCCGGTGACCTTTGTGCAACTGGTGTTCGACAGCAACTGGGTTCCCACGCTCATGGACACGCCGCCGTTTCCCGAGTACCCGTCGGGCCATTCGGTGCAGTCCAGCGCCGCGGCGGCCGTGCTGGCGCAGGTCTTCGGCGCCGAAACGGCTTTCACCGACAACACCCACAACGACCGCGGCTGGGGGCCGCGGAGCTTCCGGAGCTTCCAGGCGGCCGCCGACGAAGCGGCGCGTTCCAGGCTCTTCGCCGGAATCCATTTCAATTTCGGCGTGACCGGTGGCCAGGCCCAGGGGCGGTGTGTGGCCGCCAGGGTGCTGGCGCTCGGGTTCCGCAGGCCCTGAAGCGGCCGGCGCGGTTTTGTGCCAGCATGGGCCCCATGAACCCGCTCAACCGCACGCTCGCCGACGGCATACGCCGGGTCGGATTCCGAAAGTGGTACGAGCGCGAGTTGCTTTCGAGCCACGCCCACATGTTGCTGGCGTTCCTGTGCGTGATCGCCCTGATGGCCAGCATGGAGGCGTTCCACGGCGCCACACCGGCCGAAAAGCTGACCGATGTACTGCTGGTGATCGTCAGCGCGGCGATCGGGCTGTGGGCGCTGCGCCGTTACCTCTATTTGCTGATGCACGCCGAGGATGTCGCCAACCAGGCGAATTGCCCGAAGTGCACCACCTACGGCAGCCTGACGCTGGTGGAGGAGAACCGCAGCAACGGCGACGCCATGGTGTGCTGCAAGAAATGCGCGCACCAGTGGACGATTGTTCCCTGAGGGTGTGCGCGCCCCGTCAGCGCACCAGCGCCAGCGCGGCGTAGTCCCCCACCCGCTCGCCCAGCCCCGCGCTGACCAGCTCGAAGCCATCGGTCAATGCACCGAGCTTGCCCGCGATCTGCGCGCGCAGCCGCGGCAGCAGGAAATCCCGGTGGTGCCAGAACACGCTGCCGCCCATGCTGATGCGCTGCAGGTCGAGCGTGACCACCAGGTTGTACAGTGCGCGGCCCATCACGCGGCACAGGTCGTCGACCAGCACCAGTGCCGCCGGCTCGCCGGAGCGCGCGCGCGCCAGCAGGGCGGCGGCGTCGGCATAACCCCGCGCCGCGAATCGCCGCGGAATGGCGTTGCCGGCGATCAGGGCCTCGACGTCGCCGATATTGCCGCAGCCGCACAAGGCGTCGGTGTTGTCGCTCACGAACATGTGGCCCGCGTGCCCGGCATTGCCGTTCTTGCCGCGCAACACCTGCCCGTCCACACACAGCCCCACGCCAATGCCGGTGCTCCAGGTCACGTAGGCGCAGTGGTCCAGGCGCTGCAGGGCACCCCAGCGGCGCTCGGCCTCGAGCGCCGCAATGCCGTCGTTGGCGACCCGCACACCGGGAAACGCCGCGCGCAACGGCGCCTCGAGCACGGCGCTGTTCCAGTCGTTGGGCAGGCCGCGCGCCGGCCCGGCCAGGCCGCCGCAGATGTTGGGCGCCGCCAGTTCGGCACAACCGTCGCGCAGCACGAAGGGGCCGCACGCGGATACTCCGACGGCGACGATGTCGCCCGCCGCGGTACCGGCGGACGCGCAACTCTGGCCGATCAGCCGCACCACCTGCTGGCCCAACGCATCGGCGGGGCCCTCCTTGGCCGTCGGTTCCGCGATGCGCCCGCGGATGCCATGCGCATCGGCCACGCTGACCGCCACCTTGGTGCCGCCCACGTCGACACAGGCTTTCACGCCGACCAGGCCGGCGAAAACCGCCGGCTCCACATCATGGGTTGGTGTCTGCTGGGTCAAAACGCTGGTCCAGTGCAAAAGTAAGGGCTCGGAACGACGGCAGGCCGCTTGCGCCTGACCATCGCGGTGGCGGCGACCGGCATGGCTACCCGTGTGCGATGGTCTTGTCGGTGAACAGGTAGTCCTTCATTTCCTTCGAGAAGGCCGGGTCCTTGCGGCGGATCCATTCCAGCACCATCGAGGCATGCTCCTTTTCCTCGTCGCGGTTGTGCTGCAGGATTGCCTTGAGCTCCGGGTCCTTGCAGGCGTCGGCGCGCTGGTTGTACCAGTCCACGGCCTCCAGTTCCTCCATCAGCGATACGATGGCACGGTGCATGTCCCGGGTTTCGTCCGACAGCTCCGACACGGGTTCGTGGTATCCGACACTCGACATGGCTTTCCCCTCGTTGATGGCAAAGCCCAACTGTAATGCCTGGGTCGGCCATCTGTGCTCATTGCGGGCGCATGCCAATTCCCCGGTACGCCATGTTCGCGCGGGCGCCGACCCGGCAGGTCGCTGGTTGCGTGCGGTTCAAGCCGTTGTCAAACCCGACCGTAGTCGTCCTGCAGCCGCACGATGTCGTCCTCGCCCAGGTAGCTGCCGAACTGCACTTCGATGATCTCCACCGGTTGTGTGGTCAGGTTGGCCAGCCGGTGTACTTCGCCGAGTGCAATATCGACGTGCTGGCCAACCGCCAGGTCGAACTCGCGCGTACCGACCGTGACACGCGCAACCCCCTGCACCACCACCCAATGCTCACGCCGCTGGTGGTGCTTCTGCAGGCTGAGTTGTTGCCCCGGGTGGACCCGGATGCGTTTGACCTTGTTGCCCGTTGCTTCGGACACGGTCTCGTACCAGCCCCACGGGCGTTCGGTGCGTTCAATGGTTTCGATGCGTGTAGAAGTCATGGTGTTGTGCCCGTGCGTGAACCGGCCGGCGCCGCGTCGACCGGCCCGAGCAGCTGGCGCCTGAACAGCCGCACGACCTCGTCCAGCGCCTGCGGCACGAGCTGCTCGGTCAGCACCGAATGCGCGTCGGTCGAATAACCGCCCTGGTTGCCCGGCGACGAGTCGATCGTGACGCCCACGAACCGGTCGCCAAGCCGCTCCCGCAGCCATGCGAACCGTTCTTCGGGCACCTTGGCGTCGTCGGAGAAGCGGTAACCCAGAACACACAGCCCTGGGTCGGCGTCGAGGCGCCGGCGCACGGCTTGCAGGTCGGCCCCGGACACGTCGATCGAGCGGGGCGAAAAGGCGCGCAGGGCGATGCGCACCGGAATCGCCGGCTGGCTCAGCACCGGCGCCAGCACGTGCGGGTCGGTCGCCAGCGCCAGCGCGAAACCGCCCGTGAAACACATGCCGACCACGCCGATGCCGGGGCCACCGCAACGCGCATGTTCGGATTTCCCGAAGGCGCGCAGCCATTCGACCACCGGTGACGACTTGCCGGCGGCAAACAGGTTGAATTCGCGCGAAATGCAGACCTTGAGCGTCGACTTCGCCAGCTCCACGGCCGTTGGCGCGGCCCCCGGTGTACCCACCAGCACCGGCACACTGACCCTGAATCCGTGCGCCGCCAGGTGGCGGGCAAAACCGGCCACTGCGGGAGAAAAGCCGGGCAGTTCATGGCACACCAGCACACATGGTCCGGTGGCGCCGATGCGGTACACGCGTTTCGACCGACCCAGTTCAGTAGCCGAGGCCGCTTCGAAGTCGGTGAGCAAATCCCGGGTGGGCATGGCGTTGGTCGCAGGTCGGCGCATACACGGTGTGCGTGCGCGGGTTGGAGGGCCAACCGGCATGCAATCCATGCTTGCATCAGCACCGGTTTGCCCGCAATGCTAACGCCAAGCGCGCCCGGACGATGCCTTCGCGTGCCGGCCGGGCTGCGTTGTCAGCCGAGTTGCGCCCGGGTCCAGCGCACGATGTCGGCGGAGCCCATGGCGCCGGGCTGGCGGGCGATCTCGCGCCCGCCGCGAAACAGCGCCAGTGTCGGGATGCTGCGGATGTTGAAACGCGCGCCCAGGCTTTGTGCTTCCTCGGTATTCACCTTGGCCAGCCGGACCTGCGGCTCCAGCTGTGCCGCGGCCTGCTCGAAGGCCGGCGCCATCTGGCGGCAGGGGCCGCACCACGGGGCCCAGAAATCAACCAGCACCGGTATGTCGCTGCGACCGATGTGGCGCTCGAACGCCGCCTCGTCCAGGGCCACCGAATGCGAGGTGAACAACGGCTGGTGGCACTTGCCGCAATCGGGTTCGTTGTCGAGGTCGTCACCGGCCACGCGGTTGGTGGTGTGGCAATGCGGGCAAACAATGTGGTTCAGGGCGGTCATGGTGTCCTTGTTTCTATAAGTGCGAACTGGGAGGCGTCAGACACCCCGTACTTGCAGGATGGGGCCGTCGCCGCCCGCTTCAAGGGCACCGGCTTGCGCCAGCGCACGCTCAGGTGACGCGATCCAGAAGCGCGCTGAGCAGCAGCAGCAGCACCACCGCCACCAGCACCGCGGGCATGATCGCCGCCAGGCCCCACTGCGCTCCGAGCAGGCCCAGGCTCGCGGGGCCGACCGCCCCGCCGACGTAGGCGAAGGCCACTTGCCGACCCACCACCTTGCGGGCCATACCGGCGTCGAAGCGGCGCATGGTTTCATGCATCAGCGAGGGGTAGACCGGGGCACACCCCAGCCCGAGCAACAGCAGCCCGGCCAGCGACAGCGGCGCCGGCACGCCGTCAAGGGAAAAAAGCAGCGCGCCCGCGCCAGCCATTACCAGCCCGATGCGCACCAGCCGGCGGTTGCCTACGCGCGCGGCAACCAGGCCGACCGCGAAACGGCCCGCCATGATCGCGCCGAAGAAACACGACACCCACAGGCCCGCAGCGGGCGCGCCCATGCGGCGGCCGTCGACCAGGATGCTGGCGGCCCACAGGCCGGTGCCCACCTCTACGGTGGCGTACACCAGGTACAGCGCGGCCGCGAGCCACGGCGCCCAGGGTGGCGAAAGCCTGACATTCGGGGTCGGCGGCCCGCCAAGCGCCTCGCGCGGCGGGACCGAGCGCTCCCGGGTCCACAGCCGCAGCGCCAGCAGGAACACACAGGCCAGCGCGAGCTGGATCGCCGCGATGTCGCGGTAACCCGCCTGCCAGCCGAGCGTGCCGGCCAGCGCCGTCCCCATGATGAACGGGCCGATGGTGGCGCCGATGCCCCAGCAGCCATGCAGCCAGTTCATATGGCGCGAGGAATAGTGTTCGGCCACGAAATGGTTGAGCCCGGCGTCGACCGAGCCAGCACCCAATCCCAGGGGCACGGCCAGCGCGACCAGACAGCCAAACGAGGGGGCGAGTGCAAATCCCAGCAGCGCAAGACCAGTCAGAAAGCCGCTCAGCATGACCACCGGCCCGGTCCCCAGTCGCTTGAGCACGGCGCCGCTGGCAAAACTGGAGGCCGCCGAACACGCGGTCAGTATCATGGTCAAAAGGCCCGCCGCCTGCAGCGGCTGGCCCAGGGTTTGCCGCATCGACGGCCATGCAACACCCAGCACGCTGTCAGGCAAGCCCAGGCTGATGAAGGCCAGGTAGATGACGGCCAGCAACGTCGCGTGGATCATGCCGCGCCCCCGCTGCCGCGGCCTGCCAGGCAGCTAGACAAGCTTGACCACCAGGCTGGCCAGGGCGCTGAGCACCAGCGTGGTGGTGATGGGCAGGAACCATTGCCGGCCGAACAGCCTGAAGCGGAAGTCGCCCGGCAGCTTTCCAAACCCGAGTTTGCCCAGCAGGGGCGAGAACCAGCTGATCAACATCAGCGCCAGGAAGATGACGATGATCCAGCGAATCATGCTCAGAGCCGGTGGGTGCGATCACCCTGGGAGAAGCCGATCGCTTCCCAGGGCGCGCCCTTGCAAAAGCCGATCACCTTGAACAGTTCGCCCATTTCATGCTCCATCAGCAGTTTTTGCGCCATCGCGCGTTGTTGCATCGAGGCATTTTCCAGCAGCGACAACAGGCCGCAATTGATCAGGAAGCGCGCCTGGCTGGTGTAACCCAGCACACCGAAGCCGCCCCCGGCGGTCGCGCCTGCCGTGGGTCGGTCCTGCGCCGCCAGGGCCAGCGCGGTGAAGTTGACATGGGCCGTGATGTCCTTCAGCCCCACATCGGCCAGCGGGTCGCTGTCCATGCGGTGGGCGCGGTGGCACATGACCGTGCCCATGGCGCGTTGCGCATGGTAGTACTCGCGTTCCGGGAACCCGTAGTCGAGAAAGAACGCCGCACCCTGCAGCAGCCGGTCGGCCAGCGTCGACACAAATGCCTGTTGCTGGGGATGGATCTCGGTGACGTAGTCGTGTTCTCCGCCCACCTCGACCGGCGGGCGCAGCGCGGTGGGGTGGTCCTGCCATACGAATTGCGCGCCAGTGCCCACGGCCACGCCGCGCTCGTGCCAAACGCCACCCCGGCGCACCAGCAATTGCACCGGCATGGCATCGAGCACTTCGTTGCCCACCACCACGGCGCGGAATCCCGCGGGCAGGGCATCGGCCCAACGCACCCGGTTGCCGTAAGGCTCGAGCAGCTCGCGCTGGCGCTGCCGCAAGGCGCCGGACACGTCCACGATCGTGTAGCCATCCACGCGCTCACCCAGCGCCTGCAGCAGCTGGGCCGCCAGCGCGCCGCTGCCGGCGCCGAATTCCCACACCTCGCGCGTGCCGGTGACTTCCAGCGCCTGCGCCACCTGGGTCGCCAGCGCAGCCCCGAAATACGGCGTGATCTCGGGCGCCGTCACGAAGTCGCTGCCCCGGTCCGCCTGGCCGGCAGGCAACATGCCGAACTTGGCGCCTTCATTCGCGTAATACCCCAGGCCCGGCTGGTACAAGGCAAGCTCCATGAAGCGATCGAAGCCGACCCAACCGCCAGCGTCCGCGACGACCTCGGTCATTCGGGAGTGCAGGGTGGTCGTTAAACTCCGGGGTGTTGCCATCACAGCCTGGATTGTCCCCGAATGACCACCCCCGCCCGCGTCGTGCTCGTCACCGGTTCCGCCAAACGGCTGGGCCGCGAGATTGCGCTGGCGCTGGCGCGTGACGGCTGGCAGGTGGCGGTGCATTACCGCGATTCGCTCGAAGACGCCGGAAAGACCAGCGCCGAATGCGCCAGGCTTTCGGGCGCCAGCGCCGCGTTTCGGGCCAACCTGGCCAACGAGACGGCGGTGCGCAACCTGTTGCCGCGCGTGGTCGCGCAATTCGGGCGGGTGGATGCGGTGGTCAACAGCGCGTCGACGTTCGAGCAGGACACACCGGCCAGCTTCGGTTTTGCGGCGCTGGAAAAACACATGCGCAGCAACGCCGGCGCCGCGATCCTGCTGGCGCAGGCGCTGCACACCCACATCCGTGAACGGCGCGCCGCCGCGGCGAAAGACGGCGACGGGAAAAGCGCCGCTGCCGAGCGTGCGGCCGTGGTGAACCTGCTCGACCAGAAGTTATGGAACCAGAACCCGGATTTTTTCAGCTACACCTTGTCCAAGGCGGCGCTGGAGGCGGCCACCACCATGCTGGCGCTGGCGCTGGCTCCGCAGGTACGCGTGGTCGGCGTCGCGCCAGGGCTGACGCTGACCAGCACCTTGCTGACGCCGGAGCAATTCGACCTGCGCCACAAGATGGCCCTGCTGGGGCAGTCGTCGACGCCGGCGGACGTCGCGTCGACGGTCCGTTTCGCGCTGGAAAACCAGTCCATCACCGGCACCACGCTATTGGTCGACGGTGGTCAGCATCTGATGCGCTTCGAACGCGATTTCTCGCTCATGTGAGCGCGCAGGCGCCATCCATCGATCCGAAACGACCAGCCATGATCAATCCCCGCGGCACACAAATCCTGACGCTCACCGGCCTGCGGTTCGCGGCCAGCCTGGGCATCCTCGAAGTCGAGAAGAACGGGCCCCAGCCGATCCAGGTCGACGCCGAGCTCAACCTCGGAACCCAGGCGCTGCACCCGGTGGACGACGAGATCAACCACGTGCTGGACTACCGCAAGATCCGCCAGATCATCATCGACGAATGCACCTCCGAACACGTGAACCTGCTCGAGACGCTGATCGGCAAGCTGGCGCGCCGGCTGATGCAGCTGCCCGGCGTCGTCGGTGTGCGGGTGAAGGTCGCCAAGCTCGAGATCTTCGACGACTGCGAAGTGGCGATTCGCGTGGAGACCGGGCAATGGTGATGCAAGCGGCATGGACCGAACCTGAAATCTCAGCCGCCCGGGGCGGCTTCAAGATCGAACGCGAGACCCACAAGCTCGAAAAGCGCCTGTGCCGCCAGGTCGGGCAGGCGATCGTCGAATTCAACATGATCGAAGCCGGCGACAAGGTCATGGTGTGCGTGAGCGGCGGCAAGGACAGCTACGCCATGCTCGATATCCTGCTCAAGATGCGCGCGCGCGCGCCGGTGCATTTCGACCTGATCGCCGTCAACCTCGACCAGAAGCAGCCCGGCTTTCCCGCGCATGTGTTGCCGCGTTACCTGGAGCGACTCGGCGTGCCGTTCCATATCGAGAACCAGGACACCTACTCGATCGTGAAACGCGTCATCCCCGAAGGCAAGACCATGTGCAGCCTGTGCAGTCGCCTGCGCCGCGGCATCCTGTACCGGGTGGCGGACGAACTCGGCGCCACCAAGATCGCGCTGGGCCACCACCGCGACGACATGCTGCAGACCTTCTTCCTCAACATGTTCTTCGGCGGCAAACTCAAGGGCATGCCGCCCAAACTGGTCAGCGACGATGGCCGGCATGTGGTGATCCGCCCAATGGCCCACGTGGCCGAGAAGGACCTGGTGCGCTGGGCCGCGCAACGCCAGTTCCCGATCATCCCGTGCACCCTGTGCGGCAGCCAGGCCAACCTGCAGCGACAGCAGGTCGGACAGATGCTGCGCGAATGGGAAAGGAGCCATCCGGGCCGGATCGAGAGCATGTTCTCGGCGTTACAAAATGTCGTGCCTTCCCACCTGATGGATGGAACCCGTTACGACT
>JANMYG010000513.1:0-4214 GCA_031381865.1 Betaproteobacteria bacterium
GGGGAAACCCTGGCTTCGACAAGCTCAGCCCGAACGGCGCTTGCCAATTGAACACCATTTGGTATCAGGCCAGCAACTGGCGCAACACGTAAGGCAGGATGCCGCCGTGGCGGTAATAGTCGACCTCGATCGGGGTGTCGATGCGCAGTGTGAGGCGCAGTTCCTGGCGCGTGCCATCGGCGCGTGTGACCACGAGTGTCGCGTCGCTCTGGGGCTTGAGGTCGGGGTCGGGCAGGATATCGACCCGTTCGTCGCCGTGCAGCCCGAGCGCCTGCCACGACTCGCCGGCCTTGAACTGCAGCGGCAATACGCCCATGCCCACCAGGTTGCTGCGGTGGATGCGCTCGAAGCTGCGCGCCACCACGGCGCGGATGCCGAGCAGCTGCGTGCCCTTGGCGGCCCAGTCGCGGCTGGAACCGGTGCCGTATTCCTCGCCCGCGAACACCACAGTGGGCATGCCCTGCGCCATGTACCGCATCGCGGCGTCGAAGATCGGCATCTTGACCGCCGGCGCAGCGGTGTCACCCTGGTACAGCGTGACACCACCCTCTTCGCGCGAACCGTCGGCGCCGGCCGGGATCATCAGGTTCTTGATGCGCACGTTGGCGAAGGTGCCGCGCACCATCACCTCGTGGTTGCCGCGCCGTGCGCCGTAGGAATTGAAGTCCGCCTTCATCACGCCGTGCTCGAGCAGCCACTGCCCGGCCGGCGAGCTCTCCTTGATCGAACCGGCCGGAGAAATATGGTCTGTGGTGATGGAGTCGCCGAACAGGGCCATGATGCGTGCGCTGGTCACGCGTTCGCCGCTGTGCGCTGCCGCCTTGGCGGCGCGGTCGCCGCCGGCGCCTGGCGGCTGCAGCGCGAAGCCGGCAAAGAACGGCGGCTCGGCGATGTAGCTACTGTGCGGCCAGGTGTAGGCGGTGCCCGCCACACCCTTGATCTTTTGCCACAACTTGCCCGGATCGGTCTTCACCCGTGCGTAGTTGTCACGGTAGGCGCGGCCGTTCATGGCCGACTTCATCAGCTGGTGGATCTCGTCGCTGCCGGGCCAGATATCGCCCAGGAAGACGTCGCGCGGCTTGCCGTCGCGGCCCTTGCCCTGCCCGACTGGCTCGTTCATCAGGTCGCGCAGGACAGTGCCGGCAATCGCATACGCCACCACCAGCGGCGGGCTGGCCAGGAAGTTGGCCTTCAGGTTGGGATGGATACGCGCCTCGAAATTGCGGTTGCCCGACAGCACCGCCGCGCAGACCAGGTCGTTGGCGACAATCGCGTCGTTGATTTCGGGCGTGAGGTCGCCCGCATTGCCGATGCAGGTGGTGCAGCCGTAACCGGCCAGCGCGAATCCGAGTTGCTCCAGGTAGGGCAGCAGGCCGGTTTCGCTCAGGTACTCGGTCACGATGCGCGAACCCGGCGCGAGCGAGGTCTTGACATGCGGCTTGACGCGCAGCCCGGCCTGCACCGCCTTCTTGGCCAGCAGGCCGGCGGCCAGCAGCACGCTCGGGTTGGAGGTGTTGGTGCAGCTCGTGATGGCCGCTATCAGCACGTCGCCGTTCTTGACCTCGAGGCCGGAGGTGGTGTGGTGGCTCAGCGCCAGCTTGCCCGGCAACTGGTTGAAGCCGTTCTCGGCGCTGGACCTGGAAAACAGCGCGGCGAACTGGTGCGCCACCTGGCCGAGTTCGATCCGGTCCTGCGGCCGCTTGGGGCCCGCGAGGCTGGGCGTGACGGTGCCGAGGTCGAGCTGCACCACCTGCGAAAAATCGATCTCGCCCGCCAGCGGCACACCGAACAGGCCCTGGGCCCGGAAGTAGGCCTCGAACAGCTCGATTTCGGCCTCGGTGCGCCCGGTGCCCTTGAAGTAGTCGATGGTGCGTTCGTCGACCGGGAAGAAGCCCATGGTCGCGCCGTATTCGGGCGCCATGTTGGCGATGGTGGCGCGGTCCGGCAGCGCCAGCGTGCGTGTGCCGGCGCCGAAAAACTCCACGAACTTGCCCACCACCTTGTGCTGGCGCAGGATCTCGGTCACCGTCAGCACCAGGTCGGTGGCGGTGACACCTTCGCGCAGCCGCCCCGTGAGCTCGAAGCCAACCACGTCGGGGGTCAGGAAATACACCGGCTGCCCCAGCATCGCGGCTTCGGCCTCGATGCCGCCCACACCCCAGCCGACCACGCCAATGCCGTTGATCATGGTGGTGTGGCTGTCGGTGCCGACCAGGGTATCGGGATAGACCACCCCATCCGCCCGCTGGTGCACGCCCCGGGCCAGAAACTCCAGGTTGACCTGGTGCACGATGCCGAAACCCGGCGGCACGACGCCGAAGGTGTCGAAGGCCTGCATGCCCCACTTCATGAACTCGTAACGCTCGCGGTTGCGCTGGAACTCGAGCTTCATGTTCAGGTCGAGCGAATCCTTGCGGCCATAGTGGTCCACCATCACCGAGTGGTCCACCACCAGGTCCACCGGCACCAGCGGCTCGATGCGTTTCGGGTCCCGGCCCAGCTTGACCGCGGCGCTGCGCATGGCGGCCAGGTCGGCCAGCAGCGGCACGCCAGTGAAGTCCTGCAGCACCACGCGCGCCACCAGGAACGGGATCTCGTCGGTGCGCGGCGCGTTTGGCGACCAGCGGGCGATCTGCGCCACGTGCGCGGCGGTCACGCGTTTGCCGTCGCAGTTGCGCAGCACCGACTCGAGCACGATGCGCAACGACACCGGCAGGCGACCGATGCCCGGGTACTGTTTTGCAAGTGCCGGCAGGGAGTGGAACTTGCCGGAGCGTCCGGAGGCGGTCTTGAACGACTGTTGGGTGGCGTCGAATGGATGGGGCATGGCGTGTCCTGCATCGGCCGGCGGGCCGGAAGCGCCATTTTGCCGGGCCGGCCGTGCCCGCGCAGTGATCAATGTCAATCGATCCGGCAGCGCGCGCCGGCCCCGGGCGGACCGGCTGCCTGTGGGCCGGCGCGCGGAACCGGCCGCAGGCCTACGACACGCGGACCACGCCGGTCGGCTTGAATCCCAGGTCGGCCGCCTTGCCCTTACGCCCGCGTGCCGCGCGCGCGTTGTTGAGGCTGCGGATCTCGAGGGTTTCTTCGCGTGCCTTGGCGCCGCGCCCGACGCCCTCGATGCGTACGCTGCGCGTGTAGGCGGCCGCCCCGGCGAGGCTGTCCCTGGGTTCGAGGTCGATCAGTTTGAGGCCGCGCCCGCCGTTGCCCATCGCGTTGAGTTCGTCGATGCCGAAACTCAGGACGCGGCCACCGGTGGACGCGCAGGCGACATGGGTGGCTGGCGCCAGCTCGGTGCTGCCCGAGGTGCCGGCCACCGGCGACGGGCGCGTGAGGGTTTCGCCGTCGCTGCAGCTCACGAAGGCCTTGCCGGCCTTGAGCCGGGACGCCATGTTCTCCACCGTGGCGATGAAACCGTAACCACCCGAACCGCTCAGCAACAGGCTGGCGCTGGCCGGCCCGGCGAAGTAATACGACAACGTCGTTCCGGGTTCGAGTTCGAGCAGCGTCGTGACCGGCTGGCCGTCGCCGCGCGCACCCGGTAACTGCGCCACCGGCACCGAATAGACCCGCCCCTTGTTGCCGAACACCAGCAAGGTGTCGACCGAGCGGCATTCGAAGGTGCCATACAGGCTGTCGCCCGACTTGAAGGCAAAACTCGCCGGGTCGTGCCCGTGGCCGGTGCGCACGCGGACCCAGCCCTTGTCGCTGACGACCACCGTCACCGGCTCGTCCACCACCCGGGTCTCGAGCACGGCCCGCTTCTCGCTCTGGATCAGGGTGCGCCGTGCATCACCGAACAGCTTCGCGTCGGCCTCGATCTCGCGCACCATCAGCCGGCGCAGGGTGGCGGGACTGGCCAGTATCTCGTCGAGCTTTTTCTGGTCGTCGCGCAGGCTCTTGAGCTCCTGCTCGATCTTGATCGCCTCCAGCCGCGCCAGCTGGCGCAGCCGGATGTCCAGGATGTCCTCGGCCTGCCGCTCGGACAACGCAAACCGCGCCATCAGAGCCTGGCGCGGCTCGTCGGCGGCGCGGATGATGCGAATCACCTCGTCGATGTTGAGCAGCACCAGCTGCCGGCCTTCGAGGATGTGGATACGGGCCAGCACCTTGTCCAGCCGGTGCTGCGAGCGCCGCGCCACCGTCGCCTGGCGGAAGGCGATCCACTCGCTGAGCATCTGGCGCAGGCTCTTCTGTGTCGGCCGGCCGTCCAG
>JANMYG010000569.1:0-2307 GCA_031381865.1 Betaproteobacteria bacterium
GCGGCGCCGACCAGGCGCTCGGTCTCGGTGGTGGCCGGCACCGCCAGGATCACCCAGTCGAATTCACCCAGGCGCGCGCGCCACTGCGCCGGGCCGAGCGTGTGGCCGGCCGGGTCGGGCGTGCGGCGGACCACCGTGACATCGACCCCGAACGCCCGCAGGCGTTCCTCCACCAGCTTGCCGATAGCGCCGTAACCGAGCAGCAGCGCCTTGCTGCCGAACAGTTCGACCTTGCCGGGCGAATCCTTGAGCCATTCGCGGCGCTCCTGCGCGCGCACCACCTCGCGGTAACCCTTGGCGATGGTGAGCATGCCCATCACCACGTACTCGGCGATCGTGACCGCGTTGATGCCGGCGCCGTTGGTGACCACCACCTTGCGCTGCTGCAGCTGCGCCAGCGGCAGACCGTCGATGCCGGCAAAGATCGAGTTGAGCCATTTCAGGGCGCCGGCCTGGCCGATGGCGGCGGCCATGTCCGACTTGTTGTACATGTCGAACCAGCCGATCTCCGCGCCCGGAGCCAGCGCCATCGCCTCTTCCTTGGTGGCGAACCAGCGCGGCGCCAGCCACTCCGGCAGTTGGCCCTCGACGTGCGGGCGGATGATGGCCGGCAATGTGGCGCAGACCAGCTCGGGCATGTGATCGCTCCGCGCAGGCTCAGGCGGCCGGCACCCAGTTGCCATGGAATCCCGGCGGCACGCGGTGCGGAATGGTGATGGCGGCCTGCGGCTCGCCGCTGAAATCCTGCGCGTCGAGGATCACGAGTTGCGTGCGCTGCCGGGCGATGTCGATCACATAACCCATCAGCCAACCCTCGTCTTCGGCCGCGCCCGCATGCCGCGGCACAAAAACGAACTCGCCCGGGTAGCGGTGTTCGCCGAACTCGTGCACCAGCCGCGCGCCGGTCTGCAGGTCGTGCCGGATCAGGTGGCTCCTGGAACCGAAGGCCGAGCCCTCGTCGGCCAGCGGCATGGTGTAGGCATAACGGTAGGGCTGGCCCAGCAGCCGTTCGTCGCAACGCGGGAACTCCTGCGGCTGTGCGTCGATGACCTTGCGCTCGACGCGTCGCGCCACCGGATCGATCGTCCAGCGTTCGAACGCGGCGTGTTTGGAGTCCGGTCCCTGGGTGCTGTGCGCGAACATGGTCTCGTGCGCCGCCACGTCGACGATCACCTTGCCGTCTGCGGTCTCGAAGGCATGGCAGGGATGGAACACATAACAGGGATCGACCTCGCACCAGATCGTGTCGCTGCCCTTGCCTTCGCGCGGCAGCAGGCCGACGCGGGCGCGGTGCTCGGGATTCCAGGCATAAGGAAAGGGATGACCGGCCAGCAGCGTCTTCATCGAAAAGGTGACGGGCAGGTCGAACACCAGCACGTAGTTCTTCGTGATCATGCAGTCGTGGATGCTCGGGCCGTGCTTGACCGCGATCGGCTCCTCGCGCCGCACCCGCCCGTCCCGGCCGACCACCACGTGGCGGATAGTTTCGAGGTCCGGGCCGTTGTAACAGATGGCGTGCATCTCGCCCGTCTGCGGGTCCAGGTGCGGGTGCGCGCTGAAGGAGCCGTGCAGCGTGCCCTCGAACGGGTTGTGCGCCACGGTCCCCAACTCGCCGTCGAGTTCCACCGGAAAACCACCCGCCTCGACCAGTGCCCAGATCTTGCCGGCGTGCCCCAGCACATTGGTGTTGACGGTATCGCTGCGCTCGTTGCGCGGCCCGGGCGCGGGCGGCTCGCCGAGCGCCGCGCTCACGGCGTGCGACCGGACCCAGCGGTTGCGGTACCACAGCGCCTGCCCGCCCTGCAGCCGCACGCCATGCACCATGCCGTCGCCGACAAACCAGTGGTAGGCGGCCGGATTCGGTGGCTTGACCGGGTTGGGGCCGATGCGCAGGTAACGGCCGTCGAGTTCGCGCGGTATCGTGCCTTCGACCTTCAGCAGCGCCAGCGTCAATTCACGGTCCATCGGCTGGTGGATGCCTTTCAGGAACGGGTGCGGCTGCTCCGGCGCCGGCGCGCGGTCGCGGTTGAATTTTGCGACCTTCATGATGCCTTTGGTCACGGTGCGGCGGATCATCGATTCGACAGGACTGGCCATGAAAAACTCCTCGGAAAATGCGGGCTGCTGGCGAGTGTATGCGCCTGCGCCCGGTCACACCGGCGCGGCGCGCAATTCCGAGCGCACAACCAGGGCCAGACCGGCGATGACCAGCGCCAGCCCCGCGAACGCCGCAGCCGGTGGCCGCTCGCCGACGATCAGGATCGCGAGGCAAAAAGCCGTGATCGGCTCCACCAGCACCATCGAGAC
>JANMYG010000586.1:0-3407 GCA_031381865.1 Betaproteobacteria bacterium
TTGGCGAAACAGATGTCGAGGCCGCCATGTTCACGCACCGCGGCCTGGACGAAATCGGCCACGTCGGTTTCCTGCGCCACATCCCGAACCAGCGCCACCGCGTGGCCGCCGAAATGGTGGATCGCATCGGCCGTGGCCGCGACCTCGGGCGCGCGGTCGACCAGCACCACGCGCGCGCCGTGCTGCGCAAACGGGATGCCGGCGGCGCGGCCGATGCCGCTGGCCGCGCCGGTGACGAGCGCCGATTTGCCTTCGAGTCGTTTCATGGGGAAGCTCCGGTGGTGTTCTGCGCCATGGTAGCCCGTGGCCCGGTGCGGGCCAACCACGCGATATCGGCACGCGACAGCAGCAAGTGACAGCAGCACGCGACATTCGCACGCGACACCATGCGGGCCAGCCTTGCGGGCCAGTCACGCGGGCCTGCTGACACCACGTTGTCAGCAGCACCGGCGCAGCATGCAGGCTTCTTCATCTCAAGGAGCAATACATGCACAACAACTGGATCGCGGTGGCCAGTGCCGAGCATGCCCGCCGGGGTTGCGCGGTGCCAGACCAGGGTTTCATGCAGGTGTGCCACGGCAAGTGCGCGCCGCTCAAGCGCGTCGCGCCGGGCGACCGGGTTGTCTACTATGCGCCCGCGCTCACCATGGGTGGCAAGGACCGGCTGCAGCATTTTGTGTCGATCGGGCGGGTGCAGCCCGGCACGCCGTACCCGTTCGACATGGGCGGCGGCTTCGTACCCTACCGGCGCGACGTGGCCTACGTGGCAGCAGCCGAGGCGCCCATCGCGCCGCTGCTGGACCGGTTCGAATTCGTCGACGACCGCGCGCGCTGGGGCAGCAAGTTCCGGTTCGGGTTGTTCCGGGTCAGCGACCACGACATGCGCCTGGTCGCCACTGCCATGGCGGCGGATCTGGATTTGCTCGGTCTTCGGTAGCTGTGCGCGCACCTATCATGGAGGCCGCAGTCCAACGGGCTGCGAATCCCGACCTTCCATGCGCCGCGCCGACCGCCTGTTTCAAATCGTCCAGCTGATCCGCGGCCGGCGGCTCACCACCGCCGCCTTCCTGGCCCGGCGGCTCGAAGTGTCCGAACGCACGGTCTACCGCGATGTGGCCGACCTGCAGCACCAGGGCGTGCCGCTCGAGGGCGAAGCCGGCGTGGGTTACCGGCTCGGCAAGGGCTTCGAGCTGCCCCCGCTGATGTTCACCAGCGACGAAGCCCGCGCGCTGGTGGCTTCGGTGCGCATGGCGCAGGCTTGGCAGGACCCGGCGCTGGCGCAGGCGTCCCAGGTGGCGCTGGGCAAGATCCTGTCGGTGCTGCCGGTCGCCGCCCGGGTGGCGGCGCAGAGCCTGGCCATCTATGCGCCGCCGAGCGGGCTGGAGCCGGCGGTGCAGGTGCGACTGCAAACCCTGCGCGAGGCCGCCCAGGCCCGTCGCAAGGTCAGGCTGCTGTACCGCGATGCCGGTGACGCCTTGAGCCAGCGCGACTTGTGGCCGCTGGGCTGCTTTTATTGGGGCCGGGTCTGGACGCTGGCGGCCTGGTGCGAAAGCCGCAACGCCTTTCGCAGCTTCCGGCTCGATCGCATGGACCAGCTGGAGCTGCAACAAGGCGCCGGTGCGCATTTCAGGGACGAACCGGGCCGGACCTTGTCCGACTACCTTCGCGACGCCGCGCCGGCCGGGATCCAGGACAAGCTTACAGGACAGTCCTGAACCGGTGCGCAAGACCCGCGCCGCCCGCGCCCGGGCGGTACGCACGCGCACCGCCACACAGCCACGCAATGCATCCGGCGAGGCCGGGCGCCGCCGCGCGCCGCCGCGCAAGCGCAGGTCGCACCTGTGCAACACCGGGTCGCCCAGATGCGAACCGGCCGGGTGCCTGGACGCTACAGTCGGGTTTTCGCAACCAGCGACAGCGCCCATGTCTTCCAGCACATCCGAGACACAAGCCCGCATCGACCTGGCCGCGGCGTTCCGCTGGGCGGCGCGGCTGGACATGCACGAGTCGATCGCCAACCACTTCAGCGTGGCGGTGTCCGATGACGGCCGGCAGTTCCTGCTCAATCCGGTCGGGCGCCATTTCTCGCGCATGCGGGCCAGCGAGCTGCTGCTGCTCGATTCAGCCGAACCGGCATCGGCGCACGGTCCCGATGCGCCGGACCCGACCGCCTGGTACCTGCACGCCGAACTGCACCGGCGGCTGCCGCAGGCGCGCTGCATCCTGCACACCCACATGGCCAACACCACCGCCCTGTGTTGCCTGGCGGACTTCGAGTTCCTGATGCTCGACCAGAACGCCTGCCGCTTCCACGGGCGCATCGCCTACGACCGCCACTACAGCGGCATGGCGCTGGAGGCCGACGAAGGCGCACGCGTGGCGCAACTGATGGGCCCGGGCAAGAGCGTGCTTTTCATGGGCAACCACGGCGTGATCGTGGTCGCGCCTTCGGTGGCGCGGGCCTTCGACGAGTTGTATTACCTGGAAAAAGCCGCCGCGGTGCAGGTGCTCGCCCTTTCGACCGGGCGGCCGCTGGCGCTGATTCCCGAGCCGGTGGCGGCGTTGGCCGGCGCCCAGTGGAACAACTACCCGACCCGGTTTTGCGAACTGCATTTCGCCGAGCTCAAGAAGATCCTGGACCGGGAAGAACCGGACTACGCGACCTGAGCCGGCGCAGCGCGGCCCGAACTGCCCGCGCGGCGGTGGTAGACCGCAGGGTGGCGCCGCGCCATACGCGCCCAGCGTGTCAGGCGAACGTGACCCAGTCGGCGTACTGCGCCGCATTCAGGTGCGGCAGCGTGTTGTAGGTCAGCAGCATGTGGCGTTTCGGGTTGAACGCGAACTCGGTCACTGAACTGTTGCGGATGCGCAGGTTCAGCTCGATCGTGGTCTCGGGCGTGGTACCCAGCACCTGGCCTACCGCGGTGGAGATCGGCCCGCCGCTGGAGACGATCAGCACGTTGCCCTCGAAATTCTTGCGCACATGCTCCAGCGCACTGGTGACGCCGGCCACGAACTCGGTGTATGTCGGCATGCCCACCGGGCTCACCACACCGTTCATCCATTGCGTCAGCCCGTCGCGCAGCAGCCGGAAATGGTGGCGGTACATCGCGGGTGTGTCGGGCCGTTCGAGCGGCTGCGGGTGGATGGCGGCGATCACCGCCGCGCTGTCGTATTCATTCAGGCCGGGCCAGGGCAGGGCCGGCAGGTCGATGCCGGCGCCTTCGCAAATGCCGGCGTAGGTCTGCGTGTGGCGACGCAGGGTGCCGGTCAGGACCGCCTCGAAGCACACGCCCTTGTGCGCGAAGTATTCGCCCAGCCGCACGCTCTGCTGCACGCCCATGCCGCTCAGGTTGTCGTAGTCGGCGGCGCCAAACGATGCCTGGCCATGGCGTACAAGGTAGAGC
>JANMYG010000593.1:0-1547 GCA_031381865.1 Betaproteobacteria bacterium
CGGCGACGGGTCGAGCGCGCGTTCCAGCAGCTCGGCGCAGCCGGCGGGCGGGCGCAGGTCCTGCGCCAGCGTGGCGAGCCAGCTCTCCGGTTGCGGCAGCAGCGGCCCGAGCAACGCGGCCTTTCGCAGCGTGAGTTGCAGCCCTACCAGTTCGCGCGGGCGCACCTGGCGCAACGCGATGCGCGCCGTGATGCGTTCGATATCCGAACAACCCTTGAGGTGCTCGCGCAGCCCCTGCCACTGGCCATTACGCAGGGCGGTGATGGCGTCCAGGCGCTGGCGCGCGGCCGTGCGCTCACGCTGCGGCTCCAGCAGCCAGTGCCGCAGCAGCCGGCTGCCCATGCCGGTCATGCAGGTGTCGAGCAGCGAGAACAGGGTCGGCGACGGCTCGCCGCGCAGCGTCTGCGTCAATTCCAGGTTGCGCCGCGTGGTCTGCGGCAGGTGCACCAGCGCGTCGTTGTGCTGGACCCCGATGCCCAACACGTGCGACAGCGGCCGGCCCTGCGTGTGTTCGGCATACGCCAGCAGCGCCGCGGCGGCGGCGTGCGCGAGCGGCAGCTCCTGCGCGTTCCAGGCCGCGAGGCTGGTCACCCCCAGCAGCTCCTGCAACTTGCGCTGCCCGAGCGGCCCGTCGAACTGCCACTGTGGACGCGTGGTTGTCGCGACTGCGTTGGTCGCGCACCAGGCGTTGAGCCGGGCCTCGAAGGCCGGGGTGAGCGCGGCGCTGTGCAGCAGTTCGCTCGGAGCGGTGCGTGTCAGCCAGTCACCCACCTCGTCGGGCGCACATTGCGCCAGCTGCAACTCGCCGTGGGTGACGCTGAGCCAGGCCAGACCGCACTGGTTGCGCGGGCCCTGGTGCACCGCCATCAGCACCGATTCGGCCTTGTCGGACAGCAACTCGGCGTCGGTGAGCGTGCCCGGGGTGATCACGCGCACCACCTTGCGCTCCACCGGCCCCTTGCCGGTGACCTCGCCCACCTGTTCGCAGATCGCCACCGACTCGCCCAGCTTGATGAGTCTGGTCAGGTAGGTCTCGACCGAATGGAACGGCACGCCCGCCATCACCACCGGTGCGCCACCCGACTGGCCGCGTTGTGTCAGCGTGATGTCGAGCAGCCGCGCCGCCTTCTGGGCGTCGGCATAAAACAGCTCGTAGAAGTCGCCCATGCGGTACAACACGAGCGTGTCGGGGTACTCGGCCTTGATGGCCAGGTACTGGGCCATCATGGGGGTGTGGGTGGGAAACGATTCTTCTGCTGGGGGCGTTGAAAGATTTTCTGTTGACATCAATGAGTTACATGAGCGTCAAATAGTCGCTCACTCAATAAATTGCGAGCATGGTGCTCTACTCGCTTGGTGAATTATTTGATCTGATCGACTTGCAGAGAATGCTCGTTGACAGGTACCTACTGAATTTCGACATTGTCGGACACTCCCAAGGCGGCGGAATTTCGTTGACAGATGGGATGGAAACGGGGACTTGAGGGGACCAACGATCATGGCGAAGGGGAGCAGCTTTAAACTGAAGTTCCTCCCTCAAAAAGCCG
>JANMYG010000637.1:0-1759 GCA_031381865.1 Betaproteobacteria bacterium
CAAGGTGATCCACAAATGCACCTCGGTGCGCCACTCGCTCAAGGCCGAGTCGATCGGCTGCGATGCGGTGAGCGTGGACGGCTTCGAATGCGGAGGCCACCCGGGCGAGGACGACGTGCCCAATTTCATCCTGCTGCCGCGCGCCGCGGAGGAACTCAAGATTCCCTTCGTCGCCTCCGGCGGCATGGCCGACGGCCGCTCGCTGGTGGCGGCGCTGGCGCTGGGTGCAGAAGGCATGAACATGGGCACGCGTTTCATCGCCACGCGCGAAGCGCCGGTGCACGAGAACGTCAAGCAGGCGATCGTGGCCGCCAGCGAACTCGACACCCGGCTCGTCATGCGGTCGCTGCGCAACACCGAGCGCGTACTCAGGAACGGCGCGGTCGACCGGCTGCTGGAGAAGGAGCGCGCGCTCGGCGCCAACCTCAAGTTCGAGGACATCATCGAGCAGGTGGCCGGCGTCTACCCGAAGATCATGCTCGAAGGCGCGATGGACGCCGGCGCCTGGTCGTGCGGCATGGTAGCCGGGCTGGTGCACGACGTGCCGACCGTCAAGGAGCTGATCGACCGCATCATGGCCGAGGCCGACGACATCATCCGCAAACGGCTGATGGGGTTGGCCAGCGCCTGAATGGTGGGCGCGGCAGCGGCGCTGCCATCAACCCGATCACTGCCGGTGGCAGCTTGGCGCAGGCGCAGCCGCCGGGTCTGCGTCAGCGGTTCTTGCTGGCGTCCAATGCCGCTCGAGAACAAGGCGATCGAGCCGGTCCTTGTCGCGCGAGGTCTGTTTGGTCTTGAGCAGGCCCTCGAGATTCAACGTCCGCACCGGCACGCCCTCGAAGTCGATGGTCAGCGCGTACGGCAGCAGCGACTGGTATGTCTCCCCACAGGCGTTGAACATCAGGTCGACAACGAACGCATCAGCGACACGAATCGTTTCACGGTCCGCAAACCAGGCGGGGTCGATGTCCTTGGCGACACCCTGGGGCAATACCAAAAGGGCATGTCGCACCCGTTCGCCTTGCTCCACCGTGGGTTGCAGCACGATATCGATGTCGACCGTCCCGCGCTGGTAACCCAGTGCATAGAGTGCGTAACCTCCAATCAGCAGGTATTCAACGCCGTTGTCATCGAGCGCGCGCAGCAGCAGCTTGAGGTCCTCAACGCTGGCAGGCCGGGCGGTGCCTTGGGCTTCATTTGTCATGGTCGGGGGCCGTAACCGCTTCGCGCGCACGCACGTTCAGGCGGATCGCGCCAACCAGCGCATCCTCGGTAGCGCGATTCATCGCTTCGTGTGAGGCGAACCGGTAGATGCCATGGCGAATGCCGGTGGTGGAAACCGCCGCCAGCGCAAGCCCCGTATTCTGGTGAACCCGGGCCGTGGCCAGCCCTTGGGCGCTGGGCGTCAACTGGGGGCCGGGAATTCTGTTGTGTCCGACAACTCGCATGCGCAAAGTATGGCAGAGCCACAAATGCAGGGCGCGGAAGTTGCCGGTGTGCAGCTCATTCTGGCGCGCGTTGGGCAGTGGTGCCGTCGCGGCGGTGAAGCCGCCCGGTCTTCCCCGGCTTTTCCTGCCGGCCTGCGATGCGCGCTGGCGGCGGACAACGCCTCACGAAGCCCGCTGCGGCTCCTGCGTGCGCCCACGACCTGCCACCACGTCACCGGCGAACCGGCACGTCGAACTCAGGCTTTGTCCGACGGAAGACGCACGGCCCGAGCCTGGGCCGGGCGGGCCTGCAGCCGCTTGGTCAAGGCCAC
>JANMYG010000640.1:0-3412 GCA_031381865.1 Betaproteobacteria bacterium
GTGACCTGCTTGGTGGTCAGTCCCATCACCTTGTCGGCGACGCCCATGGTGACAGTGATCGGGGCTATTTCTGCGTCGAACAATCCCGCCGCCAGCGCTGCCGTGGCCTTCTGCTGGCTGGCGGCGCCATATTCGTCCATCACGTCGCGGCCGATGCCGTAACGCTTGGCCACGTTTTCCGCGGTCTGCAGCATGTTCCAGTAGATCTCGGGCTTGTTCTTGCCCAGCCAGGGATCGACCAGCATGTGTTTGTTCATCTCCTGTTGCACGCACGAGATGCTTTCCACACCACCGGCAACATAGACATCGCCCTCCCCGGCGATCACGCGCTGCGCCGCCAGGGCAATGGTCTGCAGGCCGGACGAGCAAAAGCGGTTGACCGTCATGCCGGAGACGGTGATCGGGCAACCAGCGCGCAGGGCGATCTGGCGCGCGATGTTGGCGCCGGTCGCGCCTTCCGGGTTGGCGCAGCCCATGATCACGTCTTCCACTTCGCCGGCCTCGATGCCGGCGCGCTTGATCGCGTGTTCGACCGCATGGCCGCCGAGCGTGGCGCCGTGGGTCATGTTGAAAGAGCCCTTCCAGCTCTTGGCCAGGGGTGTGCGGGCGGTGGAAACGATTACGGCATTGGTCATGGGGGCTCCTGGTTCAATGGATGTTCATGTGGCCTGCGCACGTGCGGGCGGCAGGCGGTGGTTCATGGTGGCCGCGAGCCGGCTCAATTGACGGTCTTGCCTTCGGCCGCAAGTTTGGCCAGCAGCGGCGCCGGCTTCCAGAACCCGGCGTCGTCCATCGGGTTCTTCGCGAAGCGGTGCATGGCCTGCACCACGTTGAACAGGCCGAACTGGTCGGCGTAGTTCATCGGGCCGCCACGGTGCATCGGGAAACCGTAACCGGTGATGTAGACCATGTCGATGTCGCTGGCCTTGGACGCGATGCCGTCCTCCAGGATATGCGCACCTTCGTTGACCAGCGCAAACACCAGCCGCTGCACGATTTCGTCGTCGGAGATCTTGCGCGGCGTGATTCCGAGCGTCTTGCGGTGGTCTTCGATCATCTTGACCACAAGGTCGGAGGGAATCGCGTCGCGCTTGCCCGGCACGTAGTCGTACCAGCCGGCATTGGTCTTCTGCCCGAAGCGGCCCAGTTCGCACAGCTTGTCGGCGGTGCGGCTGTATTTCATGTCGGCGCGCTCGACCGAGCGGCGTTTGCGGATTGCCCATCCGATGTCGTTGCCGGCGAGGTCGCCCATGCGAAACGGCCCCATGGCAAATCCGAATTTCTCTACCGCCTTGTCGACCTGTGCCGGCGTGCAGCCTTCATCGAGCAGGAAACCGGCCTGGCGGCTGTACTGCTCGATCATGCGGTTGCCGATGAAACCGTCGCAGACACCCGAGACCACGGTGGTCTTCTTGATCTTCTTGCCTAGCGCCATGACGGTGGCCAGCACGTCCTTGCCGGTCTTTTCGCCGCGCACTACCTCGAGCAGGCGCATCACGTTGGCCGGGCTGAAGAAGTGGGTGCCGATAACGTCCTGCGGGCGCTTGGTGAAGCTGGCTATTCTGTTCATGTCGAGCGTCGAGGTGTTGCTGGCCAGGATGGCTCCGGGTTTCATCACTTCGTCGAGTTTCTTGAACACGGTTTCCTTGACGCCCATATCCTCGAACACGGCTTCGATCACCATGTCGGCGTCCTTCAGGTCGGCATAGTCGAGCGTGGTGCTCAGCAACGCCATGCGCTGTTCGTATTTTTCCTGCTTTAGCTTGCCGCGCTTGACCTGCGACTCGTAGTTCTTGCGTATGGTGGCAATGCCGCGGTCCAGCGCCTCCTGTTTCATCTCCAGCATCTTGACCGGGATGCCGGCATTGAGGAAGTTCATCGAGATGCCGCCGCCCATGGTCCCGGCGCCGATCACGGCCACCGACTGGATCGCCCGTTGCGGCGTGTCGGCCGGCACGTCGGGGATCTTGGAAGTGGCGCGCTCGGCCATGAACAGGTGGCGCAGGGCCTTGCATTCGGGTGTCCACATCAGGTTGATGAAGATGTCGCGCTCGGTCACCATGCCCTGGTCGAACTTCTGTTTGGTGGCTGCTTCCACGGCATCGACGCACTTCAGCGGCGCCGGAAAGTTCTTCGACATGCCGCCCACCATGTTGCGCGCGAACTGGAAATAGGCGTCTCCCAGGGGATGTCGGCACGGCATGTTGCGCACCAGCGGCAGCGGACGCGTATCGGCGACCGAACGCGCGAACGCCAGCGCCTCCTCCAGCAGTGTCTCTGTGGACGCGGCCATCTTGTCGAACAACTTCTGGCCCGGCAGCATGGCCAGCATTTCACTCTTCTGCGGCTCGCCGCTGACGATCAGGTTCAGCGCCACTTCGACGCCCAGTACGCGCGGCAGCCGCTGCGTTCCGCCGGCGCCCGGGATCAGCCCGAGTTTCACTTCCGGCAGCGCGACGCTGCAGCCTGGTGCCGCGATGCGGTAATGGCAACCCAGCGACAGTTCCAGGCCGCCACCCATGGCGACCGAATGCACCGCGGCGACCACCGGCTTGGCCGAGTTCTCGATCGCCAGGATCACGCTCAACAGGTTCGGCTCCTGCAGCGATTTCGGCGACCCGAACTCCTTGATGTCGGCGCCGCCGGAAAACGCCTTGCCCGCACCGGTGATGACAATCGCCTTGACGGACGCGTCATCGTTGGCGCGGCCGAGCCCATCGGCGATCGCCTGGCGCGTCGCCAGACCGAGGCCATTGACGGGCGGGTTGTTGAGGGTAATGACCGCCACGTCGCCGTGGACCTTGTACTCAGCGCTCATGCTTGCTTCCTTGAGAAAACGAAGTTCCGGTGAAGGCTAACGCACTTGCGCGTCCTGCCGCAACCAAAACGGATGGTGCGATAAAAAAAGAACGACCGTTCTTTTCCGGGGATTGTAGGGTCTGGATGGCACCAGGCGACCGTGCTTTGTCCCTGGTGGGACAAGCGGCTAGACCTCGAGCCACTCCCTGCGGGTCTGCGCGTCGGCGCGCAGCTGCTCGGGCGTGCCTTCGAACACGATACCGCCATGTCCCATGACCAGGGTGCGGTCGGAGATCGCCATGGCGATGGTGAGCTTCTGCTCGATCAGCAGAACAGAAATTCCGCGGTCCTTGAGCAGCCGCAGGTACTCGCCCACCAGCTCCACGATCTTCGGCGCCAGGCCCTCGGTGGGCTCGTCGATGATGATCAAGTCCGGGTCGCCCATCAAGGTGCGGCACAAGGTCAGCATCTGCTGCTCGCCACCGGACAACACACCGGCTTCGGTGTGTTGCCGCTCCTTGAGGCGCGGAAACATGCGGTACATGTCGTCGAAGGTCCAGCGGGTGCCCTCGTGCGCCTTGGCGCCGCTCTTCTTCTGCCCGAGCAGCAGGTT